>CANOET010000245.1 GCA_947564835.1 uncultured Eubacterium sp.
TCACCCCGACTGTCTTAGTCGCAGTTAGCGATTAGTTCACCGCAGCGTTGCCCCGTCCTTCCAAGGTGTGTCTCCCGCCGCATGCCCTGCCCACCACCCGCAGAGTCGTCCGGTTAGCCACATCCCTTGGCCAATCAAGATCTATCGGGAAGCAAAAAAACGCAGCACAATGTCAATTCTGCCGCACGAGTTAAAATTTTGCCATTTTGCGCAGAAAATCGTTTCTAAGTGCCTAAGGAACTGTGCAAAAATAACTTATGCACAGTTCCTAAGTACACATGTTTCATTTAACCGGCATATAAGTATCCAAATATTCCAGTATTTTGCGCATATACTCCCCATACACTTTATTGTCATTCTGCAAACCGTGGCCCGAATGCCTGCATAAATAATAATCATGTGGAACGTGGTTGTCTTCAAGTGCTTTTAAAAGCCTTTGCGAACCTTCATAGGGTTGGATTTTATCATATTTTCCATATACCATTTCCAGTCCTCAGGATAAAATGAGGATGGCCCGGCTGCTCCAAAAACCATTTTTACAGGTACGGGTGAAGCTTCTGCATCTCGGTAAGCATACAGCAAGGCAAGACAACAGCCTGCAGAACCGCCGGAAACAGCCATTTCTTGAATAGGATATCCCAATTTTTCCGCTTCGGCGATTACATAAGGGATACTTTTTTTGATTTCTATTGATTGGGAGTATACGCTCGCATCAGGATGTTTTTCCCCAGCAAGTGTATAGTTAATGCCCGCTGCCACGTATCCCTTAGAGCAGAGCCACTGCAGCATCCCGGCATCGCCTGATTTATCTCCGCTTGTAAAACCGCCTGCATGGAGGTATACCACTAAGCCGTAACTGCCTGCGGAATCATCCGCAGGCACATAAAGGTCAAATTTATGGGCTTCTCCCTTCCCATAGGTTAGGTCCGTATATACTCTGCCAACGGAATCGTTCCAATCTGTTTTAAATTCACCGCCAAACGGGTCATGTTTCATCTTAAAGGCGACAGACCCTCCAAAAGCGGCAAGAAATGCGGCAGCATAAATCCATCCCCACATGGCTTTGCCCCTCCTTTCCATTTTTTTGCCTTTTCTCATAGAAAATTGCCTCCGAACATAGTGCCGCCCAGCAAAATGTTCAGAAATGCCCGGAAAGCAAGCCGCCCCAGAACTGCCCCCGCGATCAGAATCAGGCATAGCATAAGAATACGTCTTTGTGTAAGTGTCATATCATTTTTCCTTTCTGACTGTTTGTTCTCACAAGAATATGTGCTTTTATTCTTTGAAACTGACTGTTTGTTTTCACAAAAATATGTGCTTTTATTCTTTGAAACATACTGTTTGTTTTCACAAGAATATGTGCTTTTATTCTTTGAAACATTTGTGCTGTCGATATCATTGTATCAGCGTCTTCGCAAATGTCAACAGCAAGAAAAAAATGAGACATTTTTCAACTTTTGTTCCATTTTTACTGCCCCATTGACAATCCAGCTTCCCGCTGTTACACTTACAATGCTGATACATTTGTAACAAATCATTCTGTAGCAGCTGTTACGCTTCTAACGAAACAATAAGTAACGGGACAATAAGGTAAGAAAAAGGAAAAGGGATAGAATATGAAAAAATTATGGAAAATCCTTGGGATTGTATTTGCGGTTCTCTTCGTGGCCGCCCTGATGATCTATCTGTTCGTGCTGCAATACCCGAATTTAAAAGCAGGCCCGTCTGTCGGGAAATGGTACCGGGTTGCCGGCCGTGAGATGAAAACTTCAGAAGGCGGTAAATACCGGGCTTTTTTTAAAAAGGGAAGCGAAAACAAGGTCCTTGTCTATTTTGCAGGCGGCGGGGTCAGCATTAACGAGGAAACAGCCAGAGATGATACTTATAATACCACTGAAATTTTTATTGATCTGCTGGCAAACGTGACCATGAATATGGGAGGACTTGCTTCTGAGGCAGAAGGCAGCCCTTTTGAAAACTGGAGTATGATCCTGTTCCCCTATGCAACCGGAGATTTTCATGCGGGAACCAGAGAATACCACTACACAGACCATGACGGCAAAGAGAAAATCCTCTACCATAACGGCTATGTGAATTACACGCAGGCCATGCAAAAGATAACAAAACTGGCCGGTATCAGCGATCCGCAGTCTGTTGTCGTTACGGGATACAGCGCCGGGGGTTTTGCCGCGGCTTTGCTTTCGGATGATATTTTTACCAATTATTTTCCGCAGGCGGACAGCAAAAATGTACTGGTGGATGCTGCACTGCTGCTGAACGATGACTGGCACGCCATCGCCGCAGACGTATGGCAGACGCCAAAAGAAATCTCGGATAAGCTGACCGGCAGCAATCTGACATTGGATTGTTTGCGTTCACTGCACGAAAAGTACGGCAGCCAGATCCACCTGCTGTTTGCCTCCTCTACCCGGGACGGCGATCTTGCCAAAGTGCAGAACTACTTTGACACAGGCGTAATGGATGTATCAGAAAAAGAAGCGGATATTTATCAGCAGATTCTAAAAGAAACCATCCCGCAGCTGAAAGCTGCAGGCGTCAGCCTTTTCCTTTGGGATGGCGTGCCCTGGTATGACGATCCGCGAAATATGACAGCGCATACCATAATTGCCACCCCTGCCGTGTGGTTTCCTTTTGAAGAACACAAGCAGTCAGTCGCAGGATGGCTGCAGGATGCTGTAAACGGAAAGGCGGCTGATTACGGGCTTGACCTTGTCCACAAGCAGTACCCAAAATCATAGGACAAGCAGATTGGCCATGGCATCAAAGCCCGTTTGCGTCATCTTCTGTAATTTTACGCAACACCCTGCACGGATTCCCAGCGGCAACTACGCCTGGCGGTATATCTTTGGTTACGACGCTGCCTGCGCCAATAACGGAATCATGCCCAATTGTCACGCCTGGCAGAACCGTTACATCCCCGCCCAGCCAGACACAATCTTCAACCGTGACCGGCTGGCAGCGTTCCAGCATATATGTATGCCCGTCCGGCGCCGTGCGCACATTGCGTTCCCTGGCCAGCAGCGGATGGATCGGCGTTAAAAAGGATGTATTCGGCCCGACAAAAATATCGTTTCCCAGCCTTATTTTTGCACAGTCTAAAAATACGGCGTTAAAATTGATGTAACAGCGGTCACCGATAAATGTATTGCATCCATAGTCAAATTTGACGCTTGGATGCAGTTCTGTCTGTTCCCCAACTGACCCGAGCAGCTGCTTTAAAATACCCTGGCGCAGCTGCACCTCTGCTTCGGCCGTGCGGTTATATTTTTCTGACATATCCCGGGCAAAATCACGCCGGGCAGCCAGCTGCGGATCTGATGTGTCATACCATTGGCCGCTTAGCATCTTTTCCATTTCTGTCATAATCTAGTCCATCCTTTCCCTGTTTTTTGTTACAAATATCCTTTAAAGAGCTTGTATTTTTTGTTTGATAGAATCGGCCCCTTCATGATGATATTCCCTTATAAAATAATCATAATCTGAAGATAGCTGTAATGCAAGTTTTTTTGACTTAACTAATTCGAAAAATGAAATACCCTTCTCCATTTTTTCATAATCATCAAGTGTAAACGTAAGAATCGTTAAATTTCTATGATTCTGATATTTTTCAACAATACGCAATACCTTTGTAAGCCCATATGAATCGTGATATTCATTTTCATTCCCACTTAATCCTTTTTGAGTAAATATAATTCCAAAGGAAACATCCGTACTCACTAACAAACTGTAAAATTTACCTACATAAGTTACACCCAATGTTGATTTATAATTCTTACACTCTCCCAAAATAATATCAGCATCAATTTCAAGTAAATCTCTCGAAATATTGTAAGTAGAAAGCGCCTGTTTTCCAGCCTCCGATAAAGTGATTACCTCATCAATCTCATTTGTTCCGGTATGTACGTTCCGGTATATTTCAAAGAAATAGGATTTTTTAATAATAAAGGCAACTAAATTTTCTAAACAATCCCCTTTCTCTTTTGGCGTTGATATTTGCTTATCGAAAGGTTCCTTTAATTCCTTCAGTAACAAAGAATATTCTTTTTTATCCTTATCTGTCCACGAAGTTAATTCATGAAATACTTTTATGGAATCTTGTATAATTTCTTTTAAATATCTTTTGATATCGTAGTTCTCAATTTTAACATCTGTCATATATGCAATACCTTATACAAAACTATAATGTCTTTAGAAACTGATAAAGATTTATTACAAAAATCACAAGTAAAATTGCCATCAAAATCTGTTAATGATTCCAAAAAGATACCTTTGCTTTTATTGCATTCCATACAATACACTTCATAAATATTTTTTACATATCCAGCTTTTTTCAAATCTTCCATAAAAAGATATGCTGTCTTAATATCAATACAAACCTTTGACTTTAAATGGCCTGGATAAATAAAATCGCCTGGATGAATAACAGAAAAAAACTCATCACACTTCTTTCCCTGATACGGTGTTAGGCGATATGCAATTTTCAAGTTCCCGATCACACTTAATAAGGTAATTCCTGACATAATCCATCATCTCCTTATCACCTAGTGGGATTTCCGAACACTTAAAATAACAAAAATGCCGATATTGGCGTTTATACTCAAACTCTTCGATATACTTTAGGACGCTATCCACATCCAAAATATTATTTACTTTCTCTTCCAGCGTGTCATATTCTGAAACATCGACTATATCTGCGAACTTAAATGAAAGCTGACAACTCCTTTTCTTATTGTTAATCACTAAACCGTTATTAACTGCCTGCTTTAATATTTCTTTTTTCAAATAAGCAGGATAAAAATCCTCAATCATCTTTTGAAGATTCGCTTTGTATGTCTGTTCCACATTTTTACCCTCCCTAATGTACATCATTAATTGTAGTGTATCACACAATGCCAGGATATGCAATTTTTTTCAAAAACAGAATAAATGCATAATTGAATATCTATTTTTCCAGCATTCTATACGTACCATCAAAAATCGTGTATCCGAGATCTGAAACAAACCAGATTCCAGTTTTATAATACAGATAGGAACCAGCGCAGATCTCCTTGCATTACCCATACAGTTCGTATACAATGTAAACAGTTCTATTACGCAGGAAGCCGGAGATACCTATGATTGGAAACAAAGATTATTTCTTAGACAGGACAAAAACAGATCTCTTTTCTTTTCAGTTAAACCACTGCGGCATGCAGGCATGTACACCTGGTTATGCCTTTCGTTTTGATGCAAATTCCTATCAACTGATCCACTTTGTAATGGAAGGGAGCGGTTTTTTGGAAACCAGGCAAAAACTGGCCCATATCCATGCCGGGCAGGCTTTTTATATTCCCGCAGGCACTGCTGCAAGCTATTATGCATCCCTGGCTGCACCTTGGAAATATGGCTGGATCGGATTTTACTGCAACACAGCGAATCCTTTTTTACAATTTCTGTTTGGCACGCAAAATGTCATTGACCTGAACATGCCCCTGCAGACAGCGGAACAGCATCTGTTATCCATTCTTTCTGTAACTGACAGCCGTTTCACCGGCTATTCGCAGTATACGGAAACTGACTTTCCTGGTACACAGTTTACTTCTATCCGAAGTATTTCCGACTCGTTAACCGCCAACAGCAGAATGCTGGCGTTTTTTGCTGACCTGGTACACTTCCAGTCGACACCGGCACAGCCCTTAAAGGCTCCAGCAGATCACGTACCGGCACAGCCTTTGGCATTACAGGCAAAAGCTTTTATGGATACACATTATCAGGAACCTTTTAAAATGCAGGATGTAGCTGACTTTCTGCACATTCATCCAAATTATCTGTGCGCTGTTTTTAAAAAGGAGTATGGACAGACACCGCATAATTATGTGCGCTCCATCCGCATGGCACAAGCCGCTATGCTGTTAAAACTGACGGATGATCCAATCGGGGTTCTGGCAGCGTCTTTGGGGTACGCGAATGCATTTCAGTTTTCAGCGGCTTTTAAGGATTTTCATGGAGTACCGCCGTCTGTGTATCGGAAGAACCATCGGGTGCCTGAGCAAAAATTTTAATTCCAGGCGACAGAATTGACATTGTGTTGCGTTTTTTAATGGCTATGCGGACGCTGGATGAGGGGGAAAGGGCCTGGCTTCCGGCTCCTATTCC
>CANOET010000246.1 GCA_947564835.1 uncultured Eubacterium sp.
GGACGTTTGAGGGGCGCTTTTAGCGGAGGTGAAATCCAGCGCTTACGGAGACTTTGTCAATTCTGTCGTCTGCCCGTCCGATAAATCTGCACATAAAGCCCCGCCATCGAAAAAAAACTTACGGTTCCAGGCACCAGCAAATCTGCCCACACCCATGGGTACGGCAAAATCGGATTTGCGTAAAAGCAAAAGCAGATGCACAGACAGAGAACCGGAATAACGGTTGTATCCAGGATGCACCAGATTCTGCAGACGCGAAGGATCTGCGGCCAGTTGCGGTTGGTAAAACGGATGCCTGGCAGATTCATCTCAAACAGCCCGTCGTGGTATGACTGTATCGGGTACACGTCGTAATATGCCGGCAGCTGTTCCTTGGCACGGAGGAAAAAATGTGCGCCGAACGACAGGCCGAGCAGCTGCAGGAGCAGTGTCAGATTTTGAAAGGGAGCAGAGAATCTTCCTGTATAACATATGAGAGCGATCCATTCCAACAGCACCGATAGGACGCATATGCCGAAAGTCAGACGGAGTTTTTTTTGCTTTTCTGTCTGCTGCGGCAGCTTTTCCGGATAAGCCAGTGCTTTTTTTACGAGGGCTTCAATCTGGCTGGCATCCATTTCTCCGGCATGTTCCAGCAATTTTCCTTCCAGCAGTTCCGTTACGGAAACGTCCAGCAGTTCGGCTAAAGGCATCAGCAGTGTGATATCCGGCAGGCTTAAGCCGCGTTCCCATTTGCTGACAGCTTTATCAGATAAGAATAGTTTGCTTGCAAGTTCTTTTTGTGTCAGGCCCCTGGCTTTTCTTTGGGCGGAAAGAAAATTACCGAATTGTTTTTTATCGATTTCAAACATATCCGATCCTCCTCACATATGATAGTTGTAGGATGCAGCGTTTACAAGACGCTGTGCTGTATTTGTTCTTAATTGTAATTATAGTGAAAAGGAAAAGTTTATGCAACCGACGACTGGTTGAACGGATTTTTTGGGGTAAACCGCTGGTAGATTTGTGTAAAATCAACATTGGATTGCTTTTTGATTTGAAATTTATAAAAATTTAACTGGAATAAACCGCCCCAGATATGTTATAGTTAATCTATATGTGTTCACGCCGGCACAAGCCTGGCGATTCTAGCAAAGAAAGAAGATGGAAGCATGACAAAAATTGATATTATCTCAGGATTTTTAGGTGCAGGAAAGACGACTTTGATTAAAAAAATGATTGAAGAAGTTTTCCAGGGGCAGAAAATTGTACTGATTGAGAATGAATTTGGCGAAGTAGGGATCGACGGCGGATTTTTAAAAGATGCCGGAATTGAAATTACAGAATTAAATTCCGGCTGCATCTGCTGTTCCCTGGTCGGGGATTTTGACAGGAATCTGAAGGAAGTGCTGGAGCGGTTCCATCCGGACCGGATCCTGATCGAGCCGTCCGGCGTCGGGAAATTATCAGATGTAATGAAGTCGGTAATTGATCTGGAGAAAGAGCGGGATGTGAAATTAAATGCGCTTGTAACGGTTGTGAATGCGGCAAAAGCGTCCAAGCAGATGAAAGCTTTCGGTGAATTTTTCAACAATCAGATCGAGTTTGCTACCACAATTGTATTAAGCAGAACACAGAACGTATCGCAGGAAAAACTGGAGCTTTGCGTCAGGCAGATACAGGCGCTGAATGAAAAGGCGGCAGTAATTACGACGCCGTGGGAAGCAATTGACGGGGAAGCGATTTTAAAAGTGATGGAGCAGAGCGATTCTATGGAAATGGAATTGCTGGCAGAAGCGCGTCACGCGAAGGAAGCGGCAGAGCATGCACATCATCATCATGCACATGGGGAAGAACATGGTCATGACGGCCATCATGGAAATGCGCATGACCATGAAAGCCATTATGATGCACATGGACACGAATGTGATCATGATGCACATAACCATGACGAGCATTCGAATGGCGAACATGGTCATGATGAGCATCCGCATGGCGGACATGATCATGATGAGCATCTGCATGGCGGACATGATCATGATGAGCATCTGCATGGCGAACATGATCATGATGAGCATCTGCATGGCGAACATGGTCATGATGAGCATCTGCATGGCGAACATGGTCATGGTGAGCACTGCCATGACGGGCATTCACACGGCGAACACTGCCACGGTGGCCATGACCATCACGCGGATGAAATTTTTACAAGCTGGGGGAAGGAAACGCCGCATAAATATGAGCGGTCTGTGATCGAACAGGCATTAAAAGTATTGTCTGAGACGGATGATTACGGGACGGTGCTCCGTGCAAAGGGCATGGTGGAAGCTACGGATGGTACGTGGATTTATTTTGATATGGTGCCGGGGGAATATGAGCTGCGGCAGGGGCAGCCGGAATATACCGGGCGCCTGTGCGTGATTGGCTGCGGCCTGGAGCAGGAGAGGCTGCTGGAGTTGTTTGAGCTGGAGTAAGCTCTGTATTTGGTATCCTGCCAGGAAAGGAAGCGGGTGTTATGGATGAGATTCCGGTATATTTATTTACCGGTTTTATGGACAGCGGCAAGACGTCGCTGATCCATGAGACTTTATATGACAATGAATTTGGCAAAGATGCCAGAAATCTTGTGATCTGCTGTGAAGACGGGGATGTGGAGTACGATGAGGAAAAGCTTCGTACGATTGACGGGCATCTGGTCATGATTGAAAACGAACAGGAGCTTACGGAGGAAAAGCTAAGGCAGCTGGACGAAATGTATCATCCGCAGCAGGTGTTTGTGGAATATAACGGTACCTGGGAAGTCGGCCCGTTTCTGGAGATGCAGCTGCCGGGGGGCTGGGAAATTGTGCAGTCGTTAGCGACGGTGGATGCGGGTACGTTTGAGATGTATCTGGCTAATATGCGCGCGATGATCATGGAGCAGCTGTTTTCTGTGGATGTGGTGATTTTTAACCGCTGCGATGACGATACGCCGCGGGGGAAGTTCCGCAGGGTTGTCAAGGCGCAGAACCGCAGGGCGCAGATTGTCTATGAACGCAAGGACGGGACGATTGACGACCGGGATATGGAAGAGCTGCCGTTTGACCTGCATGCGGATGTGATCGAGCTTTCGGATGCGGATTATGGCATCTGGTATCTGGATGCGATGGAGGATCCGAAAAAATACGAGGGGAAGAAAATCCGCTTTCTGGCGCTTGTATACCGTCCGGAGCATAAGATCAAGCGGGGGATATTTGTGCCTGGTCGCTTTGCGATGACCTGCTGTGAGGCGGATATCCAGTTTATCGGGTTTAAGTGTAAATATGACCAGGCACAGCAGATCGCGCACCGCTCCTGGATCGACCTTACAGCGGAAGTAAAGTATGAATTTGCTATGGAATACCGGGGCAAAGGGCCGGTGCTGTATCCGGTTTCTATTCAGCCGGCAGAAAAACCGGAGGATGAACTGGTTTATTTCTCATAAAAATACTAATGGAGGGTAAAGGATGTTTCCAATCGTAAAAAAAGAATTATTGGCAGACAAAATCTATCTGATGGACGTAAAAGCGCCGCGGGTAGCAAAATCCTGTCTGCCGGGACAGTTTGTCATCGTAAAGATGGACGAAGAAGGTGAGCGGATTCCGCTGACGGTCTGTGACTATGACCGGGAAGCGGGGACGGTGACGATCGTTTTCCAGACGGTCGGGTATTCCACGCAGCGTATGCAGGAGCTGAACGTCGGCGACAGCTTTAGGGATTTTGTCGGTCCGCTTGGCTGTGTGTCTGAGATTTGTGAGGAAAAGAATCTGGAAGAGACGAAGAAAAAGCATATTGTATTTATCGCCGGCGGAGTTGGCACCGCACCGGTTTATCCGCAGGTGAAATGGCTCAGTGAGCATGGCGTACACTGCGATGTCATTATGGGTGCAAGAAACAAGGACCTGCTGTTTTATGTGGAAGAAATGCGTGCGGCGGCAACAAACCTTTATATAACGACAGATGATGGTTCGTATGGCTTTCATGGCATGGGTACGGACCAGCTGCAGGCGCTTGTGGATGAAGGCAGGGTTTATGACCATTGTGTGGCGATCGGGCCGATGATTATGATGAAATTTGTCTGTCTCCTGACAAAAAAACTGGGGATACCGACCATCGTATCGATGAATCCGATTATGGTAGACGGAACCGGGATGTGCGGCGCATGCCGTCTGATCGTCGGGGGCGAGGTAAAATTTGCCTGCGTGGACGGCCCGGAATTTGACGGGCATCTGGTAGATTTTGACCTGGCGATGAAGCGCCAGCAGCAGTATAAGACACAGGAAGGCCGGGCGATGCTAAAGCTTCAGGAAGGGGCAACCCACCACGGCGGATGCGGAAATTGCGGAGGTGACAACTAATGGACGTTTTGAAAAGAGTACCGATCAAGGAACAGGAGCCGAAAGTCCGTGCGGCGAATTTTGAGGAGGTATGCCTGGGGTATACCAAAGAAGAAGCAATGGAAGAGGCATCCCGCTGCTTAAACTGCAAAAATGCGCAGTGTGTCAAAGGGTGCCCGGTCGGCATTGATATCCCGGCATTTATCCAGCAGGTCAAAGAAGGAAATATCGAAAAATCATATCAGGTTATTGCGGAATCTTCCGCGCTTCCGGCTGTGTGCGGCCGCGTCTGTCCGCAGGAATCGCAGTGTGAGGGGAAATGTGTCCGCGGCATTAAGGGCGAACCGGTATCCATCGGCAAGCTGGAGCGTTTTACGGCAGACTGGGCGGGAGAAAACGGCATCAAGCCTGCGCCTGCTTCGGAAAAGAACGGACGCAAGGTCGCTGTGATCGGCTCCGGTCCGGCAGGGCTTACCTGTGCCGGAGACCTGGCAAGGCTTGGCTATGATGTGACGATATTTGAAGCGCTGCATGAAGCCGGGGGCGTGCTTGTATACGGCATTCCGGAATTTCGTCTGCCGAAAGAACGGGTTGTGGCGCAGGAAGTGGAAAATGTAAAATCGCTCGGTGTAAAAATCGAGACAAATGTCGTAATCGGAAAAGCCGTAACCATCGACCAGTTAATGGAAGAGGAAGGATTTGAAGCCGTATTTATCGGTTCCGGCGCAGGTCTGCCGAAGTTTATGGGCATACCGGGGGAACAGGCAAACGGGGTATTTTCTGCAAATGAATTTCTGACGCGCAATAACCTGATGAAATCGTTTAAGGATTATGATACGCCGATCTCCGAAGGGAAGAAGGTCGTTGTAGTCGGCGGCGGCAACGTAGCGATGGATGCGGCAAGGACGGCGCTGCGTCTGGGCGCGGAAGTACATATCGTATACCGCCGCAGCGAAGCCGAGCTTCCGGCCAGGGTGGAGGAAGTGCATCATGCAAAAGAAGAGGGCATTATATTTGACCTTCTCCAGAACCCGAAGGAGATTCTGGTCGATGAAAACGGCTGGGTCAAAGGGATCCGTATTATCAAAATGGAACTGGGCGAGCCGGATGAGTCAGGAAGAAGGCGGCCGGTAGAAGTGCCGGGTTCCGAATACGAGATCGCATGCGATACCGTCATTATGTCGCTCGGCACATCACCGAACCCGCTGATTTCTTCGACTACGAGCGGGCTGGATACCAACCGCTGGCAGTGTATCGTGGCGCAGGAATCCAACGGGCAGACTTCCAAGCCTGGCGTATTTGCGGGCGGAGATGCCGTAACCGGGGCTGCAACCGTTATTTTGGCGATGGGAGCCGGTAAAGCGGCTGCAAAAGGGATTCACGAATATCTGACAAATAAATAAGATAAAAAACGTGTAAAGCCAGATGCTGCTGCATCGGCTTTACACGTTTTTGGTTTCCCGATAGATGTTGATTGGCCAGGGGATGTGGCTAACCGGACGACTCTGCAGGCTTCACAGTACCTGAGAGCCAAGTTATTGGCAGGCCTCACAGCGCCTGGGAGCAGTTATTGGCAGGCTTCACAACACCTGAATTTGCGTTTCATGTAAAGCCGGTGAAAACCAGCCGGATGAGGGGGAAAGGGCCTGGCTTCCGGCGACGTTGGAAGAATGTTTAGAAGCCCTTGGTATTCTGCTCGTTAAATCAGGAGCGGAGCCCAGCGACGCCTTTAGCTTCTGGCATTTAGCCAGGGCGAACTAGGCGGCGCGCCCGGACGGTACCACTGTGTAAATGCAGAATACCTAGGGATTCTTAACATT
>CANOET010000247.1 GCA_947564835.1 uncultured Eubacterium sp.
CTTAGACAGGAGGGCCACACCCCGACTGTCTTAGTCGCAGTTAGCGATTAGTTCGCCGCAGCGTTGCCCCAGTCCGCCCAAGGTGTGTCTCCCAGCGCGTCCCCGGTCCCCAGCCCGCAGAGTCGTCTGGATAGCCACATCCCCTGGCTGACCAGAATCTTTCGGGAAAGCCCTCAAAACGCAACACAATGTCAAAAGTGTTTCTTTTCTGGTTCATCCAGGTTAGGGTATCTCATGTCCGTTTGGATGTTGTGAATAAAGCCGGAGACCTTCATCACTGTAAAATGATCAGATAAAAATGCAATGACGCGCAAAGGGGAGGGATAAAAATGGTACGGGAAGCCATAAAAGAAGATTTACAAGAAGTATTAAAATTGTATTTATATCTACATGAAAATTCGATTCCCGAACAGTCGGACCGTTTGTCAAAGACATGGAAACAAATCTTAGAGGATGAAAATCATCACTTAATTGTAAATGAAGTTGCTGGAAAAATTGTATCTTCGTGTGTATGTATCATTATCCCCAATTTGACGAGAAACATACGTCCTTATGCTTTTTTAGAAAATGTTGTTACCCATGCAGATTTCAGAGGACGCGGCTTAGCCTCAGAATGCCTGGAATATGCAAGACAGATAGCAGAACGAAGTAACTGCTACAAAATGATGCTGCTGACAGGAAGCAGCAAAGAAGAGGTATTGGATTTTTACAAAAAAGCGGGTTACAATAATACAGATAAAACAGCATTTATCCAATGGCTGAATATTTGAACAGACCGAAATCGAACTGCACAACGCAGTATCAGAATGCGGTACATAAGATGGAGATGGAATGATGAATCAAGTGAATCAAAAAATAATTCATGCAGTTATAGAAAAAGCTGAGAAAGTATGTCCTGATTCGTTGGCTTTTATAGGGATATACGGCTCGGTTGTTACGGGAGATGCGTATGAAAAATCAGATTTGGATTTGCTTATACTGATTCAGGACGATAAGGGATGGCAGCTTGGTACGGGCTTTCTCTTAGATGACAGTAAAGTAGGCTATGACCTATATTGTACAAACTGGAACGGGCTTAGATATGATGCCGCATGCCATCATGCCCAGATTTCTAAATTGATGGACTCTAAGATCGTGTATATCAAGAATCAGGAAGCTTATGATGAATTTTGTAAATTAAGAGAACAGACAAAACGTTTTCTGGAATCTGAGGATCGTTTCCAAAGGGTGAGTGAATTGGTAGACAAAGCAAAAATATCCTACGCGAATGCTTATTTACATGAGGAATTAGGGCAGGTACGCCTGGATGCATTTGGGGTAATGTATTTCCTTATGGATGCATGTATGCTTTTTCATGGAAGATATTTTAAGCGCGGCACAAAAAGAATGCTGGAGGAATTAGCAGCATTACCTATGGAAGAGGGGTTTGTTGATCATTTAAAGGGCATTGCTTCCAGTAAAGATGTTTTGGAGTTAAGAGCCTTATCAAAGAGCCTTCTTTTATATGCCGAAGCGCACCTGAAACAAGAAAAAGAGAAAGAAGAGCCTTCCGAAAGCCTTTCCGGCACTTATGAAGAAATGTATTCAAACTGGAGAAACAAGGTAGAAGAGGCGGCGGAACAAAATAATGTTTTTGCATCTTTCATGAATATGTGTAATTTACATGATATGTTGGAAGAGATTTCATCTGAGGCTGCGATAGGGACTTACAATATTATGGAAGAGTATAACCCTGATTGCTTGCAAGACAACGTCAGTCTGTTTGATACGTGTTTACAAAAGTACGAGGCAGTATATAAAACAGCAGGAATTGCAATAAAACATTTTCATAGTGTGGATGAATTTGTTGCGGATTATTTATCGGAAAGGGAAAAATGATGAAGAAAAGAATGGCATTGATTTTAGGAATTGTTTTTCTGGTTTTGACGTTTGCAGGCGGATTCTATGTAATTGATAACCATGGGGAAGTAAATGCCGGATATGCAGTGATTCCAGGACTTTGGGCTATGATATGTTTCGGATATTCCCGAAATAAAAAATAAGGCTAAATTTTTTCATATTATCAAATATAATAACTTGAAAAAACTTATGTTTTCTTGTACAATGAATGGAAAACGTTACAGTTCACACCTGTCCAAAAAACAGGACAGCTGCGAACTGTAACGGCATCCAGCCCATGGAAAGTTCGCCTTTGGCGAAGGGCTGGATGCTTGGCAAGCCACATTTTTTGGCCTTGTCCAAGCAGCAAGTGCTTGAACAAGGTGTGAACAGTAGCTGGAAAACAGCAGCATGTGAAGTGTTTTTTTGCGAGGTATTGTATGGAATATAGAACGGCAGCTCCTGACATGGTCCATGAGATTTACCATGTTTTACAAACAACCATTCAAACAATCTATCCGAAATATTATCCAAATGAGGTGACAGGCTTCTTTTGCGGGCATCATAATAAAGAGCATATTTTGGACGGGATAGCATCTGGAAATATGGGTGTATTGCTGTATGACAGCCAGATTGTCGGAACGGGCTGCTTGGATGAGAATCATATTACGGGCGTTTATGTGCTGCCCGCTTATCAAAATGCCGGCTGCGGTTCCTATATTATGGATTGCCTGGAAAATGAAATTTTTCAAAAGTATGATACAGCCGTTTTGGATGCTTCGCTTGCGGCAGTGTGCCTGTATGAGCATCGCGGGTATCAGACTGTCGGGCATGGGATTTATGAATTGGAAAATGATGTAAAGCTGGTTTATGAAATTATGGAGAAAAAACGCAAAGCCAATCAAAGAAAAATATAATAGAAAACAGGAGGGATAACATGAGTTTTTTAAAAGGAAAAACAGCAATTATTACAGGCGCCGGGCGTGCGGTTCTAAGCGACGGCAGATGCGGCTCTATCGGTTATGGAATTGCAACTGCATATGCGAAAGAAGGGGCGAATCTGGTGATTACCGGAAGAAATGTCAAGAAGCTGGAAGATGCGAAGGAAGAACTGGAGCGGTTGTATGGCATTACCGTTCTGATTGTGCAGGCAGATGTGAATGCCGGGGCGGATAATGAAGCGGTTGTCGCAAATGTAGTGAAAAAGACGATGGACACGTTCGGCAGGATCGATGTGCTGATTAATAACGCGCAGGCATCTGCTTCCGGGGTTCCGCTGGCGGACCATACAACGGAACAGTTCGACCTGGCGCTGTATTCCGGATTATATGCAGCGTTTTACTATATGAAAGCATGTTACCCGCATTTAAAGGAAACAAAGGGAACCGTGATCAATTTCGCTTCCGGTGCGGGCTTGTTCGGCAACTTCGGCCAGTGTGCCTATGCGGCGGCAAAAGAAGGGATCCGCGGGCTGACACGTGTCGCAGCCACTGAATGGGCCAAAGACGGGATCAATGTGAATATCATCTGCCCGCTGGCCTGGACGGCGCAGCTGGAGCAGTTTGAAAAGGCGTATCCGGATGCATTCAAGGAAAATGTCAAAATGCCGCCGGCGGGACATTATGGTGATTCGGAGCTGGAAATCGGACGTGTGTGCGTGCAGCTTGCTTCGGAGGACTTTAAGTATCTGACGGGTGAGACGCTTACATTGGAAGGCGGTATGGGACTGCGGCCATAACAAAACAATTATAAATTCTGTGAAAAATATCACCACACAGAAACAGAAAAACTGCCTGATGATAAAACATCAGGCAGTTTTTCTGTATTCCGTTTACCGGTCAGGATTCCAAAAAACCAAAACCGGCAGCTATGCCGTACGCGTCACATTCCGCCCAGCTTTCAGAAAGATCCGAAGACATTCCCGCGCGTTTCCGGACAATCTGCGTGGCATGAAAAGCATGTTCGATTAAGATTCCAGGCACGCCATCGGCGCTTGCGCCGCGCAGAACGCCGTAATAATCACCGCCTGAACTGCTGCGGCGATAGACGACGGTACCGTTCGTTTTGGCGGAATCATTGTTCAGGCTTGAAAAAGCAGCGGCTTTTAGCGTGCTTCTTGTGGTAAATCCATTTGTCTGGATACCTGCCTGCCTGTTATAATCAGTGAGGCTCTTACCAATCGTATTGGCAATCAGCATTCCCCTGTCACTGGCATGCGCAATCTGATTGACAAATACATAAGCTTTATTTATGCTTTTTGGCTGGCTCCATGGCTTGGAAGGACGGCTCGTGGAATTGGTATGCAGCGAAACAAAGAAATCACAGCCCTGCTGTTTGGCAGCATATCCGCGGACTGCGATATTTTTTTGGTCCAGGTTTTCATTTTTATATGTTTTGCCGTTATATTTCAGCGAGACAGATTCCCCGGTCCGGGTCAGAAAGCTGTCAATGCCGTAAAATTGTTTTAATTCTGCCTGCAGGCATTTTGCAACTTCTAAGTTAAAAACCGCTTCCGAATAAGGATAATTCCCGTCCGCACCAGTCATTTCATAATTATTGTTCAATGTTCCGTAATGGCCTGGGTCAATACAGATCTTGATATTGGAGCCAAGCACGGCGGTTTCGTTTGTCTGTGCTTCATAAGAAGCCCCGCGTGTATCGGTTTTCTGATCTGCAGACAGCGTACAGATCTTATATTCATACTGCTGCGGCTTGGAGGATTTCAGCGAATCTGTATAAGAATAAGAAGCGCCATCTTCCAGACCTTCAGCCTCCAGGGCTGCAACCGTTTTCCAATTCCCTTTTCCGATACTGTTTTTGACATTGCGCCGCATAACATAGTATTCTGCCACAAAGCGGTCATCCGGGCTGTCCCAGGAAATCTGGATGGATTTGGATGATTTTTTAGCTGTTTCAACGGTAAGGTCCGGAATGGATGCAGGCGTATCCGGCATTTCTAAAGCAGATGCGTCCAGAGCCTGCGGCTGTGCGTCCTGTGCGTCAGATCCGGGCTGGTTCTGCGGTTCTGTGCCAGATCCGGGCTGGTTTTGAGGCTCTGAGGCGGATGGGGGTTCTGCTGCAGAGGTATGACCGGACGTTGCTGAAAAGGCGGCGGTACCTGGCAGGGCACACAGCATGCAGAGGGTTAGTAAGCTGCAGATCCATATTTTTTTCATGTGTAATATATCCTTTCTTGTGTTTCTTCCTTATTAAGGAGAATAACACTAATATAACAGATATGGATGATTCCGGCAAGGGAAAAAGCACCCTTGGAGTTCAATATACCTATACTTCCTGTAACTGCATTTCCTGAATCTGTTTGTGTACTTCCATGCCTCGTTTGTTATAATAATCACGTCTTTCCTGCGGTGTCATGTCTTTTGTGATATTATAGTTATATTCCCTTATTTTGTGGATGTCCTCAATAGTAAAATCTGGACTGATTATCAACTTATCCATAGTCATACCTCGCTTTCCAATAATACAGATGGATTGATAATTTCAACTGGTTTGTAACCCCTTAAATTAGTGATGGCTCTTACTCCTCTGATGGTTTTAATATTAACAATATGTTTAAAATTCCATGATATAATGCAGTCGCAACCGTATATGACTGCGGCAGCAATATGCTGGCAGTCATCATAACTCTTTTTTGTCAGGATATCCATATCAATAATCTGCTGAGCAACCGATGACATGGAATCCGTAATTTGGATAGGTGTATAATTTATTTGTTTCAAATATCGATACATTTGGCTTTTCTTTGGCTCTTTACAAGCTGATATTTCCTCTAATGTGACAGTGGACAGATATACGTTATATTGTCCGGCTTTAAACTTTTCCCATAATTTTCTCGTATCTGCCATCTTTTCAGGCACATCTTCCTGTAGCAAATGGCTGACAACCGATGTATCCAAGTAGACCTTAAGCTTTTCCATAAACATTTTACTCCTTTAATTTGCTCATTTCTGGTTTTCATTGGACTTTCAAATTTGCTTTATATTTTTACTGCCTTATATCATTGACGTATGCTGCAATCTCGAAATAATGTACATTCATTTTCATAAATATTGTAACATTCCTTCGACACTTTTGCAATCAGGTGAGACAATTAGATAGTGTAACTTTACTTGGGGATTCAATGAACAAGATAATATCCTAACCTGGATGGACCAAAAAAGAAACATTTTTGACATTGTGTTGCGTTTTGAGGGCTTTTCCGAAAGATTCTGGTTAGCCAGGAGATGTGGCTATCCGGACGACTCTGCGGGCTG
>CANOET010000248.1 GCA_947564835.1 uncultured Eubacterium sp.
GCAGCGTTGCCCCAGTCCGCCCAAGGTGTGTCTCCCGGCGCATCCCCTGCCCACAGCCCGCAGAGTCGTCCGGTTAGCCACATCCCCTGGCCAATCAAAATCCTTCGGGAAGCTCCAAAACACAATGTCAATTCTGTCGCACGTGTCAAAATTCCGCCATTTTACGCAAAAATCGTTTTTAAGCGCCTAACCTCCTAACCTGGATGAACCAGAAAGGAAACACTTTTGACATGTGTGGCGTTTTGGGGATTCTCGATAGCCTGCTTTTCATTTTTGGAAAATTTCAGACAAGAGCTGCTTTTGGTATGCACCGTCGGAAACGGAGCGTTCAAGATCTTCAAAGCGCCCTTCTCTGATCAACCTTGCATTCAGCATATTAACAGTCTCAATACCCTGTTCAATACCCTGTTCAATACCCTGTTCAATACCCTGTTTTTCAATTCGGTCAAGTACCTCGCTCATATTCTTCGGCTCCTCTCCTTTTTTTACATTGTCTACTATTTTCTGGAAGCGGAAATCGTCCGTCAGTACAGACAGCAGCTGTAAAACCTCGTGCATATGCCGCACATCTGATACGGTTCCCTCATAAGTGCCAGTTTTTCTCATCTGCACAAAATAATCTGCCACAATACGAAAATCACTTTTGAACCCGGCGATCTGTTCATCCGACAACCATGCGATCTCGAATAGATTTATCTTATAATCGTTCACAAACGGTTCCAGTCCGCTGTCCAAATTTTTCCCAAGTGCCTCGTAAAGAGACCGGGCCTTGTCCCAATGCTTTTTGTAGCCAAAGTATAAAACCAACGTCACGACCGGATACCGTCCAGTCAGCTTTTTTCTTTTTCCATTTGCTGATGCTTTATATGAAATCTGATCCCTGTATGCGGCGCCATCATATCCCATCACACGTAATGGCATGTCTTCTTCCGGCTCTGTCTCATTTTCCAAACCGATATATGCAATCCTTATATTATTTCTGCGCCAGTATTTTGATGTGTCACGCTCCTGCTCACGCAGCTTTTTCCCGCCCTGGTATATAGAACGCTCCCTGCCCTGTTCCAAGTCATCCTCTGATATCCTTTGCATGCCATGGAATACAAGGTTGTTCACAATATCAGCAAACACATCATTATAAGCTTCAAGCGCTTTTTCTGCCATGTCTTTCTCTGCCATATCTGTATCCCTTCCTACTCTTTTAAACCATTATACCATGAATGGGCTGGTGATGACAGACGGATTTTACATCTATTCTAAATGGAACAGCTGTTTCTAACGGTTACCAGGACATCCTCCAGGACATTTTTCATCTGGCCGCTGTCCATGCAAACCCCTTTGGCCGCAAACCAAAGCACCCAAAAAAATAGACGCTTTTGGCACACATGGGTTCGGCATCACGCCCACGAACCTGTGCCTGGATTCCGGCCGCGACAAAAACAAAGGCCGTAAATTCCGCTGCCCCCTGGCCTGCGGCCGGATCAATGAATGCCTCTGCGCTTGCGTGTGTTCAAAAAGTACCTAATGGACGTACCGTCTATATACATTTTGAGCCAAAAATCGTTTCCAATCGTCTAATACCGCACAGCAAGCCCGCATGCGTCAAGATTTTTGCAGAATGGCTAACACCCGATCTTCCGGCATGTCATATTCTTTCATAATTGCCTGTATCGCAGCCGTCTGGTTCGCACCAACGGATGTTAATATTTTATACGCTTTGCAGATATTTTCCATTACCACCTGTTCTGTCACCTGTTTTGTTACCTCTTTTGTTACCTGTTTTGTTACCTGTTTTGTTACCTCTTTTGTTACCTGTTTTGTTACCTCTTTTGTTACCTGTTTTGTTACCTCTTTTGTTACCTGTTTTGTTACCTGTTCTGTCAGCTCTTTTGTTACCTCCTCGCGGATCTCCCCTCGCAATTCTTCCCTTAACACCGATGCATTCGCCTCATCCCGCAAATCCAAAAACTCTTCCCAAGTGATTGCTTCTCCCAACAATTGAAACACATCCTTTCTCTGCGCGAAATAATCTGATATTTCAAAACCCTCCTGGTATTGCCGGATGGCTTCTCTCACCGCTTCTTCCATGCTCTTTCCTTCTGCAACTGCCTTTTTGACCAGCTGGATCAGGCTGATAAACTCATGGATTACACCTTTTACGTTATCTTCCTTATATACGGTTACCTTCAGTTCCAAAAAACTGTCAGACGCTTTCCCTTCAAATGCATCACTCAGCTTCAGACTGTCCGGGCATTCCTCTTTTCCGGTATACACCATATAAAATTCCGGTTTCGGCAGCTGGATCTGCCTGGATCCGTACAACACTCTTTTGTATTTTTTCATCGACAGCAGTTTCTTATACTCTTCTACTACATAAAGCAATACCCGCACCGGCATATTATAATTCAGCGTCGATTGGTGCTCCATCAATATAATCAGCCTGCCGCGCACCATAAAGCAGACGTCATTATACATGTCAACCGTAAAGACATTTTCCAGCTCTATGTTCTCAAACTCGCTGTCTTCCACATCCGCGTCTTCCGGATGCATCAAAAGGTATGCCGCCCTGCGGTATTTCGGGATTTTAAACAGGCTGGTGAAAAAGCTGTCCTGATATTTTCTGTTCATATTGATCGGCAGCTTCGCTTCCATCACCTGTTTTTCTCCCAGGATCAGGCACGGCTCTTTTTCTTTTTTACTGCCTTGAGCCAGTATTGCTGTTTTTTCTTTCGCCATAATCCCTCCTTACCATGCATGATTCTCGCTGCTTTTTACTTTGTTCCTGTTGAATATCCCAGCTTCCTTCCGCAGGCGTATAATTTACCTGTGAATAACAGTTCCCCTGGCAATCATCCTGTCTGGCTCCTCTCCTTCCAGCCGTGTAACCACAGCCTTCCTTCGCTCTGAAGCACCAATAAAATCAACTGCTGCCTCAATCTTGGGCGCCATCGACCCAGCTTCAAACTCCCCTGCCTCCAGATAGCTGCGTGCTTCGGATACCGTCATCTCATCCACCGCCGCTTCCTCCGCAGTCCCATACCGCAGGCACACCTTCTGCACCCCGGTCAGAATCAGCAGCAAATCCGCATCCACCGCACAGGCAAGCCTCGCCGCCGCCAGATCTTTTTCAATAATTGCAGACGCCCCCTTAAGGCTGTTGCCCTGACGCAGCACCGGAATCCCGCCTCCCCCGCAGGCAATCACCACCTGATCAGCCTCCAGCAGTGCGCGGATACTCTCCGCCTCAATAATATCCAACGGCTTCGGAGCCGCCATAATCCTGCGGTAACCGCCTGGTACTTCAACTACATGATTTCCCTTCCGCTCCTCCAACTCCGCATCCTCTGCATTCATGACACGCCCAATAACCTTCGTCGGATGATAAAAAGCATCATCATAAGGATCTACAACCACCTGCGTCAGAACGGTAGACACGGCCTTATAAATCCCGCAGTTCAGCAATTCTGTGTGTATGGCATTCTGCAGATCATAACCAATATACCCCTGGCTCATAGCCGAGCAGACGCTCATCGGGGTAGCCGTATATTCCGGATAAATTCGGCAAAATTCTGCCATTGCCATATGGATCATTCCTGCCTGCGGACCATTTCCGTGCGTAATAACAACCTGATAATCCCCTTTGATAAAACCAGCAATCGCTTTTGCCGTCTTTGCCGCAGCTTTTTTCTGCTCCGGAAGCGTAGTTCCAAGCGCATGGTGGCCCAAAGCAATGACTATTTTTTTCTTTTTCACATCAGTTTCCTCCTATTTATATATGCATCCTGATACCATATGGCAGGCCCGCCTGCGTCATGATTTTTCTTCTGGCATGGATTTTTCTTCTTGCTTGGAAGCTTCCGCCTTCCCCCTGCCCATTTGTTTCAGGCATTTCTTGTTCTTATTCCTCAGGACTTCAATTAACCCGTTTACAGCTTCAATATCTTCATCATTCAGCCCCGACAGATCTGCCCGTTCTATTTCATCAAAACCCAGCAGATAGTCTACGCTTACATGAAAGTAATCTGACACATTAATCAAAATATCCACTGACGGCATCCTTTCCTGCAGCTCATACAGTGATATCGTCGCTATCGAAACGCCTAAGCAGTCAGCAAGCTGCTTTTGTGTCATTTTCGACCGTTCTCTTAATGTCCTTAAAATTTTTCCAAATTCCATCGTATTCATCCTTTGCTTCCTGTTGTTTTCCGGCTGTTGCCTGCCGTAAGCATTTTATCTTACTATTTTCATAATTATGTAATATTTTTATTTTACCACAGAAAACCAACTTTTGCTACTGGTTTTTCTGATTTTCTTTAAAAATTTTCTTTAAAAAGCATCCACAAATTATTCCGGTAATGTGTACTGACTTTCTTGTAATCAATTGCGTAATCACCGCTCCTTATTACCATCAAAAAGCCTGTCTACCTGATCCGTCAGATCACGATCTATATGCAGTTTTTTTGAAGTATAACATAAAAATCAGCGTTTTACAATTCCATTCACATGATCGCCTATATTTGCTTTTCAAACGCAGATATAAATTTTAATAAATAATGTGAACCAGTATTTTCGAAGAATCACCTCCCTTAGCTATTACTGCATTGTGGAAATAACAGTGAATACAGCACCCGCTATTTGTGCCATCACTGCGTTGTCGTCAGTCAACGATGCACCCGGCATCGCCTCCTTCCTCCGCCTTGCGCTGACACAAATATCGAGTACTGTATTCACTGTTATTTCCACAACGCAGTACTAGGATATTTCTTAAGTTCCGTTAATACACCTAATAAATTATGTTGACCCTCCTCAGACATTTCGTTTATTGCATCAACAATAAAAACAAATCCTGTATCACTTACTTTTATTATTTCTTCAATATCAATATTTTTTGTGTCCTTTTCAAACTTTCCATATATGCACAAATGCGCAATATTTTTTTGTTCCAATTCTTCTTCAAAACATTTTATAAAATAGCTCTTACCAATACCACCTTCTCCTGAGATTAAACAAAAACTATGAAGTTTCATATATGTCTCTATTTCATATAAACTTAATCCATACCAAGAATCTTTTATCTTATGTATATCTGAGATTCTCTTTGCTATTTCAATTAAAAAAGTAGATTTTTCTGAAAGAAAAACATCATACGTTGTCAGCGCTTTTTCCAATGCTGATATTTCCTGTTCCACATCCTTGTCTTTCTGATATCTTCTAACTTTTGGAAGTTCTCCCAGAAGATAATCCATAAACTCTGGATCTTCCTATTCCATAACATATTCCTGATTACTAATGGCTTTCATTCTATCCTTTTATTTTTTATTTAATATGCTATACTCCATGAGAACCTCCTTCTCTCAAAATAATCTAATTACTATTCCATCAACTCCACTACTCTAACACATAACCCTTGATTTCTTTATAAGTCAAATTGAGCCTTTAATCACGGCTGTTATTCCAAAAAGTGCAACGGCCGTTGCACTTTTTCTATCAATTTTGCTGTTATTCCAATTCTCTTTCTATTTCCTCAATAGAAGGCAAACTACTCTGCAGCTCCTCTGGCAAAGATTGCGTAAGCTGATTTTGCCATTCTGCTACGCCAATCGGGTTCTGATAACCAGACAAAGAATATTCCACCACAGTTTTATTCTTACCCTTAACCAATAAAAGTCCAATTGTTGGTTTATCATCAGGATGGCACAAAATATCATTTACTATATTCTGATACATATTTAACTGACTGATAAATCCCGGCTCAAAATCACAGGCTTTTAATTCTATCACAACATAGCAACGTAATTTCAAGTGATAAAACAAAAGATCTAAATAAAAATCCTGTCCTCCAACCTCTAAATGAACCTGCCGCCCAACAAATGCAAATCCCTGTCCTAATTCTAATAGAAAACTTTGAATATGTTCTGTTAGTTTCTGTTCTATTTCCACTTCACGTCTTGGCATATCGGTTCCCAAAAAATCAAATAGATAAGGATCTTTAAATATCTGATTCGCCATATCAGAATCAAGCGGCGGCAGTGCCGCAGGAAAATTGTTGACGGTTTTTCCAGTACGTTCCATTAATCTGCTTTGTATCTGTAACTCAAGTATTGTTTTACTCCAGCCATTTTCTATTGTTTTACCGGCATACCATA
>CANOET010000249.1 GCA_947564835.1 uncultured Eubacterium sp.
CGCTGGATTTCACCTCCGCTAAAAGCGCCCCTTCAACGTCCTTCCAAGGTGTGTCGCCCGGCGCATCCCCGGTCCACAGCCCGCAGAGTCGTCCGGTTAGCTACATCCCTTAGCTAACCAGGATCATCCTGTTAAAAATACAGAAAAACCGGCATGATCTTCGCCACGCCGGTTTCACTGCTAATTCGTTTTGCTTCCTTAATGGGCTGCCTCCTAAACAAGCAGCCCTTTCGATGCCATAATTAATGACGGACATATTCCCTGCGTTTTTCAAAGTGTTGGTAAGCCGTGCCGTTTTTTGTATAACCTTGTGCCGAATAGGAAATCTCCGGCTGTCCGGTATCCGCACATACCTCTTCCAGCACACTTTCAAAGCTGCGGGGCTGTTTTTTTTCACGCCGCTGCTGATCCTTACGCTTGGAAGCAGCATCGTGAAGGCTCGTTACAAAAATCACGTTTTCAATCCGGAATAACTGATTAACATATGCTGCTTTACTCCCCTCCCTGGTTGTAAATTCCAACGGTTGCCACATCATGCGCATCATGTGAGAACACCTGCAAAATCCGTTTTTTCAGTGCTCTTATTATTTTTATCGGCAGATCCTTACATTTCTTAATACGTCTATCCGTTGTTTTTTCTGTTAATCAACCAGCGCGTTCTTTCCCAGCCAGCGCATTCTTTCTCAGGACAAGCGTTCTTTCAGCGCTTCTAAAAAAGCATATGGGATATATAGGTCTCCTTTTCCGGTGCCCAATTGGATGTCCGGCTTGTTCTTTCCATGAAAATCGGACCCTCCGGTAATCAAAAGTCCGGCTTTTTCTGCAAGAGCGCGCATACGTACTTCATCTTCTTTGGTATTCTCTGAATAGACAGCTTCCAGCCCGCACATGCCGGCATCTTTCATTTCCAGAATCATCTGCCACAGCTGCGCATCTTCTAACTGGCAAAGCACCGGATGCGCCAGTACTGCCAGTCCGCCGGCTTCGCGGATCAGGTTTACGGCTTCCACCGGCGAGATTTTCGGCCTGTCTATATAACAGCGGCAGTTTTCCCCAAGGTATTCCGCAAACACCGTCCTTACGTCCGGCAGCTGTCCGGTTTCGCACAAATATCTTGCAATATGCGCGCGGGTCAGTACACTGTCCGGAAATTTGTCTGTCAGCTGTTCCATCGTAACGGAAAATCCTTCCTCCTGCAGCCGCCTGACCATACGGACGTTACGGGTATCGCGGAAATCCCGAAACTCCTCCAGCATGGCTTTCAGCCTTGGGTATTCTTGTGATACATAGTATCCAAGGACATGGATCTCGCATCCGGCGTATTCGGTAGACAGCTCTACACCCGGCACTAGTTCGATGCCCAGTTCTTTTGCGGCTTTTTCTGCTTCGCATATGCCGTCCATCGTATCGTGGTCGGTCAGCGCTATGGCGCTCAGGCCGGCTTTTTTCGCTTCTGCTAATAATGCGGATGGGGAAAATGTGCCGTCTGAAGCGGAAGAGTGTACATGCAGGTCGATTGTGCGTGTATCTGTCATGGTGATTCAAGCTCCTTTCTGAAACTGGTATGGTAAAATCGGGTTCTATCATAGCATAAAATAGGTGGGAGGGCAATTGGCATTGTGTTGTGTTTTGAGGGATTTCCCAAACGCAATATAAAAAATGCTATGCAATCGGCGAACCTTTTACATAGCACATTTTATTTCTCCCGTTTTAGTACCCGGCTCCCGCATCGGTATTCTGCATCAGCCGGATCATCCTGCTGGTGCCCAGCCGGTCTGCGCCGAGCCGGATCATTTCCTCTGCATCTTCCAGGGAAGCAATGCCGCCTGCTGCTTTTACTTTGACGTTTGGCCCGACATGTTCTTTCATCAGTTTTACATCCGAGAAGGTAGCGCCTCCGGTGGAAAATCCGGTGGAAGTCTTGATGTATTCCGCCCCTGCATTCGTTACGATCTCACACATTTTAATCTTTTCTTCTTCAGTAAGCAGGCATGTCTCAATAATGACTTTTAAAATGTTTCCGCCGCATGCTTCATGAACCTTGCGAATCTCGTCTTCGATTTCTTTGTATTTGCGGTCTTTGAGCCAGCCGATATTGATGACCATATCGATTTCCTGTGCGCCGTTTGCAATCGCATCTTTTGTCTCAAACACCTTAGTTTCTGTCGTATGATAACCGTTCGGAAATCCGATTACGGTGCAGATCGCCAGCCTGCCTTTTACGTAGTCCGCAGCCTGTCGGACATAGGCAGCCGGGATGCAGGCAGATGCTGTGCCGTAGGCAATCCCGTCGTCCAGCACCTGGCGGATTTCATCCCAGGTCGCTGTCTGGGTAAGCAGTGTATGGTCGACTGTTTTTAATATTTCTTTTGGATCCATCATATCCTTCATTCCCTTCTTTTAAAATCTTGAATACCATCAAACCTTGCAAGCCTTCCGCAAAGCATAGCTGACACTTCCCGGCTTTCGCAAAACGGCTGGCAGTTTCCCGGCCGGCGGTCCGCGGCCGGGTTATGAGAGCTGATCTAAAACAGACGCACCGATCGTGCCTTCCGGCATTTTGACATGAAAATTGTCGGCAATCGTTGCCCCGATCACGGCAAACGAAGATGCATCCGCAAGCCTTCCGCGGCCTTTCATGGAAGGGGACCAGGCAAGAAACGGCACATGTTCCCGTGTATGGTCCGTTCCGGTATGGGTCGGATCGTTTCCGTGGTCAGCGGTAATGATCAGCAAGTCATCTTCCCTAAGAAGCGGCAGCAGTTCTCCCAGTTTTTCATCAAATTTTTCCAGTTCTTTTGCGTATCCCTGAACATTCCGCCGGTGCCCCCACAGTGCGTCAAAATCCACCAGGTTTACAAAGCAAAGCCCCTGAAAATCTCTTTTGGCAATTTCGATCGTCTGTTCCATACCGTGTACGGAGCTTTTGGATTTATTGGATTCGGTAATGCCCTCGCCGTCAAAAATATCGTAAATCTTCCCTACGGAAAGGATGTCCAGCCCGGCTTCTTTTAATGCATCCAGAGCCGTTTTGCCATATGGCTTTAATGCGTAATCGTGGCGGTTGCTTGTCCTGACAAATTCCCCCTTTTTCTTCCCGACGTAGGGCCTTGCAATGACGCGGCCGACTTTCCATTCGTCTTTCATCGTAATCTCTCTTGCAATTTCACAGCAGTGGTACAGCTCTTCCAGGCCGAAGGTCTCTTCATTGCCGCAGATCTGGAGGACGGAATCCGCAGATGTATATACAATCATATGCCCCGTGGCAATCTCTTCCTCTGCCAGTTCGTCTAAGATTTCCGTACCGCTGGCGCTTTTATTGCCGATAATCACGCGTCCGGTCCTTTTGGACAATTCCTCCAGCAGCTCCTTGGGAAATCCGGTTTCTGTAAACGTTTGAAACGGTTTGGTAATGTGCAGCCCCATCATTTCCCAGTGCCCGGTCATCGTATCTTTTCCGGTGCTTGCCTCGTGCAGCTCCATAAAATAGCCGTCCGGCTCTTTGGCAGGCGCAATGCCGCTTAACGGATGCAGGTTTGCCATGCCAAGCCGGACCAGGTTTGGAATGTGAAAATCCTGTGTACGCGCCGCAATATGCCCAAGCGTATCCGTACCCGCATCTCCATAGTCAGCCGCATCCGCAGCCGCCCCGATTCCTAAAGAGTCAATTACAATCGTAAATATCCGGTTGTATTTTCTGTTATTACTCATCCCATACTCCTTTCCATTTTAAAACAGGGTAATAATCCCCACGACCATTGCGCTTAACAAGCTAACGAATACTCCGCCCAGCATAGCCTTAAACACGAGCCGTGAAAGCGTGCTTTTCTTTTCCGGACAAAGGACAGCAATGCCGGACACGCAAATGCCAAGGCTGGACAGGTTGGCAAACCCGCACAGGGAAATTGCGCAGATCATGCCGGTCCTCGTATCCAAAGTGCTTAAAATCGCGCCAAGATCCTGAAACGCAACAAATTCATTCACAATCAGTTTATTTCCCAGGAAGGACCCTTCCATTAAAATATCCTTTGTATCCAGCCCCATCAGAAAGCCAAACGGCGCAAAGATATAAGAAAAAATCTGCTCCAGCCGGATACCTGCAAATCCCAGGAACATATTTACGACAGCTACAATCCCGATAATACCGACCAGGGAGGCGCCGATGGAAATAACCATCTGCATCCCGGTCCCCGCGCCTTCGGCAATCGCATCGATGACATTTGCGTTATTTCCTTTATTGTCCATTTTTACATCCGTAATTGACTGCACCTGCTCCGTCTGCGGCAGCAGCATTTTCGCAATCAGGATGCTTCCGATCGGAACGAGGGCGCTTGCGATCAGCAAATAATCCATCGGTATTCCAAGGGCATGGTAACCGCCAAGAATAGACACGGACATACTTCCCATACCGGATACAAGGATCACAAGTATTTCACTGTCGGTCAGGGATTTGATATATTTGCTTACCAAAATCGGACTGTCCGTCTGCCCCAGGAACATATTTGCTACAGCGACAAAGCTCTCCACTTCTGTCGTGCCCATCAGCTTTCCCACACCTTTTCCGATCCATTTGACCACAAAGCCAAGAACGCCGATATAATACAGCAGGCTGACTAACGCCGATACAAAAATAATATTGCCCAGCGTCTGCACAATAAAAATACTGCCGGTCGAAGCGCCGTCCACAAGGACGCCGAAGACAAACGCGATCCCTTCCTGCCCGCAGTTGATAATGGCTGTAACACCGTCCGACACAACAGAAACAATCGAACGGCCGATCGGTACTTTCACTAATAAGACCGCAATCACAAACTGGATCACAACTGCGCGGATCACCGCTTTCCACCGGATATTTTTACGGTTCCAGGACAACAGGAAGGTAAGCCCCAGGATCACCGCAATCCCTAATAGATTTAAAACGAGTTTCATTTGATCTGCCTCCTGTCTGCAACAGCCCGGCCTGTCTGTCCGGGCTGCCAAACCTGTCTATTTTTTATTCTTGTCTTTTTTTATGCACTCTTGTCTATTTTTATTTCATGCCATTTTCAGGCCCATCAGGCACGATCCGCCTGGATCAGCTTGCGTATCGCAAGCACCGCCGTCTTAATCGCAGATTCTGTATCATGTACAATCGGATTATCCATGCCCAGCGCATTGCGCTCCTGATTACCGACAACCAGGAAATCAGAACCGCAGCGGACCCGCAGGTGGCTTGCAGCGATAAACAATGCCGCCGATTCCATTTCAGAAGCCTTGCAGCCCATCCGCTTCCACGCTTCCCATTTGTTCAGCAACTCATAGCTGACCGGCATACGCTCCGGCTCATGCTGTCCGTAAAATGCATCTTTGCACTGGACAACCCCTGCATGGCAGGTAAATTCCAGCTCTTTTGCAGCTGCGACAAGCGCATTGGTCACACCCAGGTCCGCAACTGCCGGATACTCAATCGGGGCATATTCCCGGCTGGTGCCTTCCATACGGACCGCACCGGTAGCCACAACAATATCCCCGCCCTTCACATCCAGATCGATACCGCCGCAGGTGCCGACACGTATAAAAGTATCCGCCCCGCATAGCACCAGCTCTTCCAGCGCGATAGATGCGGACGGCCCGCCGATTCCTGTGGAAGTCACGCTGACCTTTTCCCCATCCAGGTATCCGGTATAGGTAATATACTCCCTGCTGTCGGCGATCAGCTTCGCATCATCAAAGTGCTCCGCGATTTTCGCACACCGCTTTGGATCTCCCGGCATGATTACATAACGGCCGACATCGCCTGGACGGATTTGTAAATGATACTGTAACCCTTCTTCACCTGAATAATTTTGCATAGTTGTTTCCTCCTTTTACTTACGCTTACTTGTTTGCTTGTCTATTTTTGACTTATGGGCTGATTATATCACTATACATGTATAAATTTCAAGACGTACTTTTGTATAAAATAGACAAGTTGTTTTTGTGCATATTAGACAATTCCTGGAAATTTTTCCAGGCGAGACAGTGCAGACAGGAGGAGAATTTCTGCAGGTTTATGCTATCCGCTGGGCGGATCTGCGGGGCGGACGCCGGATGAGGGGGAAATGGCCTGGCTTCCGGCTCCTATTCCAGAATGT
>CANOET010000250.1 GCA_947564835.1 uncultured Eubacterium sp.
CGATTCGTTCACCGCAGCGTTGCCCCAGTCCGCCCAAGGTGTGTCTCCCGGCGCGCCCCCTGGCCGCAGCCCGCAGAGTCGTCCGGGAGACCACACCCCCGGCCAATCAAAGTCGTCCGGGAGGCCACCCCTCCCCGGCCAATCAATGATACTGCCAAACCACCGCCTGCCTCCCGATCTCATCATCTGCCAGATTCGCACAGCTGTTACTCAGACGGTCAATTGCATTCAGGATCTTATAAAACGGCTTCGTAAGCTTTGCACTGCATTTCCCTTTCTCCACACGGTCCAGATGCGCTTTCCGCATACGGAGGCTTAGCTCCAGCAGCCTTTCTTTTTTCTTCCGGATCTTCTTCGCCTTATCCCGGTCGCCGTCCGCCAGCATACGGAACGCTTCTTCGTACATTTCCCCGATCAGATGCAGCCCCTGCTCCAAATCTTTTCTGGCTTCCTTCGAATATTTCAGATTTTTATATTTCTTTTCTTTATCTGTCAGCATTTCCAAGATCTCCTGACATAGAAACGCAATGCGGTCCAAGTCGCCAAGCAGGTACAGAACGCCTGCGGCCTCGCCTGTCTGCTCCTCGCTCATACTGCCGGATACAAGCAGGTCTGACAAATATTCTGTTATATTTTCGTAGAGCTTGCGGATCTGCCCGGCTTTTTCCAGTGTCTGCCCGACTGCTTTTTTATCATCTGCCCGCACAGATCCGGCCACATCGGCCAGCAGCCCTTGCGCAGCTTCTCCGCAGCGGAGCATTTCTTTTTCTACCAGCCTGAGTGCGGCGGCAGGCTGTGCGGTCAGCTTGCTGTCCAGATAAAGCGGCGTGGACAGTTCCCTGGCAGGCTGCGCGCCCTCGCGGATCAGGGCGGTTACGATCTTTACCATATACGGCAGCAGCGGTGTCCAGATCAGGGTCATTACCAGGTTGAACATCGTATGCGCATTTGCAATCTGCCTGGAAATCACCTCTACTTCCGGTCCTGCCGGGGATATCATGCGGATCAGCGCCGCGAACGGCTGGATCAGCCAGATAAATAACAGGCAGCCGGACAGGTTAAAAATGCAGTGCGCCAGCGCTGTCCGCTTTGCGTCTTTTGCCTGCCCGATGCTGGCAAGCAGCGCCGTCACTGTCGTACCGACATTGTCGCCCAAAAGGATCGGTATCGCACCCGCCAGCCCCAGGATACTTGTCACGCCGTCCGCGGCAGGCTGCTGTGCAAAGTTCTGCAGCACTGCGATCGTTGCAGAGCTGCTCTGCACAACCAGCGTCATAAACGTACCCACAAGCACGCCAAGCACCGGGATATTTCCGACTTTCCCGATCAGATTCAGAAAAAACGGGCTGCCAGCCAAAGGCTTCATAACGCTTCCCATCGTCTCGATCCCCAAAAACAACAGGCCGAACGCAAAAACTGTCTGCCCGATATTTTTGATCTTTTCTGTTTTTGCGGCATATGCTACCGCAAATCCAGCAAATATAAACAGATAAATATAATCGCTGATCTTAAACGCAATGATCTGCGCCGTCATCGTCGTACCGATATTCGCGCCTAAAATAATCGAAATAGACTGCGGCAGGCTCATCAGTCCGGCGCTTACAAATCCGATTGCCATTACCGTCGTCGCACTGCTGCTTTGCAATACCGCTGTCGTTAAAGCGCCCGCCAGCACACCCATCACCGGGTTTTTCGTCAGCAGCGCCAGGATGCTTTTCATTTTTTCACCTGCGGCTTTCTGCAGGCATTCACTCATCATGTTCATGCCAAAAATAAATACTGCCAGGCCGCCTAGTAAACCGAACAGGATCTGCAATGTATCTTTCATAATCTGCTCCTTTTTTCTGTGTACTTTAAGGCTGCCGCCTATAAAAGCACGGCAGTCCAACAGGTTCTGACAGTATTTTATTATGCCCAGGTAAAATCCAGGTTATCCAAATGTAAAGTTCCTGTAAAATTTCATAATTATAGAATGATCCTATTTCTGCACATCCTGCCCCCAGAAATTGTCTTTAAATACAATACTCCGGTATGTCTCAAACTGCAGCCATCGGTTATAAAACTGTGCCTCGCCTTCTTTTGCCGTTGTATCAAACTCACGGATAAACTGCTCCACCTCCTGCTGGTTGTGTACGCGTACGGCGCAGCCCCGTCCGTTTACAACCGGGTAGCCTTCGTATTGGTAATTGTCTGCGGAAACGATCTTTGCGATTTTGCTGTCCCGGATACTGACTGCCATATGCTCGTGCAGGATAATCATGTCAAAATATGCGGGATACTGGTAGCTTTCCCCTTTGACCGGAACGGTATCACCGACCGTATACGTTCCGTTATGCGGGCTTTCTTTTGTAATCGTATCTAAAAACAGGTTCAGATAATATTCCTTGAAAATGCCCGCGTTTGCCCTCAGATCCTTGTACTGGAACGATGTCATCTTATCCCGGTCGCCTCTGCCCCTGGTGCTTTCTACAACGCCGCAGGCGGATGTCATATGGCTGACACGATCGATCAGGATCAGCTCGCCCATTGTTTTATGCCTGCGAAATTCATCTACAACGATATTCTCTGACAGCACAATATCGCAGACTGCGATTTCATTTTTCTGCAAAGACACTGCCGGCAGGTGGCTGCCGGTGTTGACGTCTACTTTATAATGGATGCTGCTGATCATCGCAGGCATCTGCCTTGTACCGATTTTAATCAGATAATCCTGCTCCGTATGCAGGCTTTCGTCGTCCATCCACAGGATTGTCGCTGTCACTTTTTTGGACAGCTTGACCGCTGCACCCTTGACCAGCACGCTGCCGCGTGAAATATCGATTTCCCGGTCCAGCTGGATGGTCGCGGGCTGGCCTTTGCGGGCAGACCCGGCATTTTGATCCCCGATTAAGATCGAGCGGATGCATGCCTTCTGGCGGCCCGGCAGCGCTTCGATCTCGTCTCCGACTGCAAATTCCCCTGCTTCTACCTGTCCCTGGAACCCGCGAAATTCATGATTCGGACGGCATACCCGCTGCACCGGCAGATAGGCGCCTTCTTCCCTTGTTTGGTCACTGGTATCAATCTGTTCCAGATAGGTCAAAAGATCTTCCTGCTGATACCATGGCATATTTGCGCTTTTGGTTGTGATATTGTCCCCTTCGGTCGCGGATACCGGAATGATCCGGATGCTGCTTAGGGATAATTCCTGCGCCAATTCACGGATCTGCGCTTCGATTTCCCGAAAACGCTGTTCGCTGTAGCCTGCCAGGTCCATCTTATTGACCGCAAATACAAAATACCGGATGCCCATCAGCGCACAGATTCTGGCATGGCGTCTCGTCTGCACGAGGACACCCGCCTGCGCATCGACCAAAATCACGGCAAGCTCCGCAAACGAAGCGCCGACAGCCATATTTCTTGTATATTCTTCGTGGCCCGGCGTATCCGCCACGATAAAGCTGCGGTTGTCCGTCGTAAAATAGCGGTAAGCTACGTCGATCGTTATGCCCTGCTCCCGCTCCGCCATCAGCCCGTCTAACAGCAGGGAATAATCGATCGCGCCCTCCCTGCTGCCGACCTTGCTGTCCAGCTCCAGCGCACGCTCCTGGTCCGCATAGAGCAGCTTGGCGTCGTATAAAATATGTCCGATCAGCGTAGATTTGCCGTCGTCCACACTGCCGCATGTGATAAATTTTAGTAAACCGTTCATTTAAAAATACCCCTCCCGCTTCCTTCTCTCCATGCTTCCCGCAGCCTCGTGGTCAATGACACGCGACGTACGCTCCGACTCTACGGCGCTTAATGTCTCCTCGATAATGGCATCCAGCGTATCTGCCTGCGACTCGCAGCCCCCGGTCAGCGGATAGCAGCCGAGCGTGCGGAAGCGCACCTTTTTGTACTCCACCGCTTCCCCGTCACGCAGCTTCATCCGGTCATCGTCTACCATAATCAGGTTGCCGTCGCGGGAAACGACCGGGCGTTCTTTGGCAAAATAAAGCGGCACAATCTCAATCTTTTCCCGGCGGATATACTGCCAGATATCCTTTTCGGTCCAGTTCGAGATCGGAAAGACACGGATGCTCTCACCCGGATGGATCATCGTATTAAACAGCTTCCACATTTCAGGCCGCTGGTTTTTCGGGTCCCAGGCATGGTTCTCATTGCGGAATGAAAAGATCCGTTCCTTGGCCCTGGATTTTTCCTCATCCCGGCGCCCGCCGCCAAAAGCCGCCGTAAATCCATATTTATTCAGCGCCTGCTTTAATGCCTGCGTCTTCATAATATCCGTATAAGCCGCGCCGTGGTCAAACGGGTTAATGCCTCTTGCGACGCCGTCCTCGTTAATATATTCCAGCATCTCAATCCCAAGCTTTTTTGCCATGCGGTCACGGAACTCGATCATTTCCCGGAATTTCCAGGTCGTATTCACATGCAAAAACGGAAACGGGGGTTTTTCCGGGTAAAAGGCTTTGATGGCCAAATGCAGCATGACAGAACTGTCTTTGCCGATGGAATAGAGCATAACAGGCTTTTCGCATTCAGCAGCTACTTCGCGGATGATGTATATAGCTTCTGCTTCCAGTTCATCCAGATGTGATAATTCGCTCATTTTTATGGGGTTCTCCTTACTCTAAAATGTAGTGTTATGATATTGCAGCGCCGGGCTGCTGTGGATACTCCTAGCATATGCCGTTTTTATTAAAAAAACCTTAAATCCGGACAAGCCGCACGGCGCCGTACGCAAACCAGGCAGCTTCCGCCTAATTGCTGAAAAAACGCTCCTTCACTTCCCCGACAGGCATTTCCATCCCGGTATAGAGCCGAAAGGCTGCGGCGCCCTGCCAAAGAAGCATCCCCTCGCCGGAAATACAGGTACATCCGGCTGCTTTCGCTTCCCGCAGCAGCCTGGTTTCCTTCGGATTGTAGACCGCGTCGCAAACCACAAGGCCCGGCCGGAAAGCCGAGGTATCTTTCACGACACTCTCATTTTCCATCGGTTTCATGCCCACAATGGTAGCATTTGCAAAAATATCGCTGGAAGCAATCTCCGCCTTCATTGCTGCCTCATCTGCAATATCAAAAACATTTACGATGCAGTCCGGCCTTTCCGCACGGATTTTTTCCGCGGTTTCCAGCGTGCGCGCAAAAAACGCATCTTTGATATTAAAAATAGAAATTTCCCTGGCACCGTCCAGGGCGCATTGTACCTGAATGGCTGTCGCAGCCCCTCCGCCGCCGGCCACCGTGATTTTTTTCCCCTGGATCTGCGTACCGTGGTCGCGCAGGTTTTGTACGAAGCCCTCTCCGTCTGTGATATAACCGGTCAGCTTTCCATCCGTATTGACAATCGTATTGACCGCCCCGATCATACGTGCGGCCGGGGACAGCTCGTCCATATATTTGACGGCTTCGGTCTTATCCGGCATAGTGACATTGCAGCCGCGCATATGAAAGGTGCGCATAGCTTCGATTGCTTTTCCGACTTCCTGCTGCGGTACATCGAAGGCTACGTAGACATAGTCAAGGCCCAGTTTTTGAAAGCTGTAGTTATACATTGCCGGGGAACCGGAGTGCCCGACCGGGGAACCGATGAGAGCTAATAAGCCTGTAGTACCTGATATTCTGTTTTCCATTGTTTCTCCTCCTAATATTTAAAAGAGCCACTGCATAGCAGCGGCCCTTCCTAATCCCTCACGGATTTAGTTATATTTACGTTTTCTTGCAGCTTCGGATTTCTTTTTCCGGCGAACACTTGGTTTTTCATAATGTTCTCTCTTACGGATCTCCTGCTGGATTCCAGCTTTTGCACAGTTTCTTTTGAATCTGCGTAATGCGGAATCTAAAGTCTCGTTCTCTTTTACGATCACATTTGACATATTCTCACACCTAACCTCCCTCCAGTTGCGTATTGTGCGTATCAACTGTTAGGTAATATTTTAGCACTAGAAAACATTATATCATATTTTTTCCATTCGTCAATAGGATATGCCAAAATTTTTTTAAACTCCGGAATATGCCGCAAATCCTGCATCAATCGGAAGTACAACGCCTGTTACCGCGCTTGCCGCCTTGTCGTCGCCGTTGTTTTGCAACCCCTAATAGATACTTTCATTCATAAAACCTTAATCCA
>CANOET010000251.1 GCA_947564835.1 uncultured Eubacterium sp.
GCAGCGTTGCCCCAGTCCGCCCAAGGTGTACCTCCCGGCGCGTCCCCTGGCCACAACCCGCAGAGTCGTCCGGTGAGCCACATCCACTGGCCAATCAAGATCTATCGGGAAGCCAAAAAAACGCAACACAATGTCAAAAGTGTTTCTTTTCTGGTTCATCCAGGTTAGATGCTTACAAACGGTTTCTTGCGCAAAAAAATCGTTGTTAAGTTCCTAAACAAAAAGTGTAAAGCCCTTGGCAATTTAATAGGCTTTACACTCTTGGTTAGTGGTCTGGCTATGTTATGTGGCTACTGGTTAAAGTGTTATATCTTCTACGTTTACCCCTAAAGATGCTAATTTGGCAGTAGTTACTTTGATTAAATAATCAAGCATTTCATTTTCGTGCCCATCATTAGCTTTTTTAATTTGCTGTAAATCAGTATATCTGTCAATCGTTATTGTAATTAATTCTTTATCAGACATTTCTATTACCTCCATATTCTCACCGCCTTTATGATTGATGCAGTTGTTTATTGATACAATCATTATAGCGTATGTGGTTGCGAGTGTAAAGCCTATTCAATTGCCAAGATAGTGTAACTTTACTTGGGGATTCAATGAACAAGATAATACCCTAACCTGGATGGACCAGAAAAGAAATTCTTTTGACATTGTGTTGCGTTTTTTTGGTTTCCCGATAGATCTTGATCGGCCGGGGGGGATATGGCTAACCGGACGGCTCTGCGGGTTTTGGCCAGGAGACGCGCCGGGAGGTACATCTTGGGCGGACTGGGGCAACGCTGCGGTGAACGAATCGCTAACTACGACTTCGACAGGAGGGCCACAGTCCGCAGAGTCGTACGGTTAGTCCTGCAGTCGCTCAAGGATACTTGCGTTTTGTGTCCTTTTGTACAGCAGCACAGGCGCTGTCATGCACAGTAGAAAGATAACGCTGAATAAGACAAGATTACTCACCCATGGAACCGAAAATGGAACCCGGTACTGGTTCGTTGCATGGAAGACAGCATAACTGGCCGGAAGCCCTGCAATTACCGCAATGGCTGCAGAGATTGCCGCATATCCGGTCCCTTCTGCCCATAACATTTTTTTGACCTGCTTTGTGGTCATTCCAATGCTCTCCAAGGTTGCCAGCTCTTTGGAACGGTTCTGTACGCTTGCGGCCATCATATTCAGATAATTGAGCACGGCCAGCATCGCGATGATACATCCAATGCTGTTTCCCAATACCTTTATCTGAATTTCCGCGTTTTTCATTTCCGCGTAGCTTTCTAATTTGGAATCCTGCGACACCTGTTTCTCCCCCTCAAAAACAGCTTTTACTTCTTTCTCTGTTTCCTTTGCAAATGCGTCTTCATATTCTACATTGATCAGTTCTGTAAATAATTCTCCCATCAGTTTTTCTGCATATGTTTCGCTGACGATGATTTCCGGCGTGATGCCTCCCGCAAAGAATGCCGGATTGTGCAGGTGATCCGTAACGGCGGCGATCTGAATGCTGTATTCTTCCGTTGGGTTTTTCCCGTCTGGAAGGAAAAAACGTATCGTCTTTCCCGGAATGCCGTAGTCTCCTTCCATAAATCCCAAAAACTTTACCGCCACAGCAGTCCTGCCGGCCTCGAAATCCTCTTTGTCCAGTATGTTTCCCAGGTTCTGGTTGAGAATGGCAAAGCCTTCTTCATCCACGCTGATGAACCGTGAGGTAAAATACGGATTCGCCGGATCCTTTTGATACAGCTTCAGATCCTCTTCATAATTTCCCGGACTGTATCTGGACTGGTAAAGCTCCTGATAGTACGTTCCATAAACATCTTCCTGATAAGGGACGACCATCTCCGCAGAGGTTACCCTCCTTACCTCTTTCACACCTTTGATCCGTGCGGCCTGCGCGATCCGCTCTTCTGTAAGGATCTGCCTCCTGATATCATCCAGCGTCGTTTCATTTTTAAATTGTATATCATAAGGATAGGTTTCGTTCAGAATCAATCTGGCGTCATTTTCATGGATGATTCCATTGACCACAAGAAATACGATTATCGCAAGGATCAGGGATGTGAAAATCACAAGCGCCTGCTTTTTGTCCCTGAACATATTCTGAAACGCCATGGCATATACCCCGCCGCTTTCCCGCCTGACGTTTTTTCTCCTGCCTGCGCCTTCCGTATAGCGGAGGGCTTCGATCGGAGAACCGTCCCCTGCCATTTTTGCGGGCTTTCTGCAGCTGATCCAATTGGTAAAAAAAGCAAAACAGCCTGCTGCCAAAAACACCCATATTTTGGCAGATACAACATCGTCCGCGGAAAGTACCGGATTCATCCTATGCAAAAGCCGCGGAATGATCATATGGGCAGCCGAATATGCCGCGAGCAGTCCAAGCGGTATTCCGGCCGCAGCATTCCAGACTGCCTGTAGATACACCATCTTTTTTAACTGGACGGATGTCATTCCAACTGTCTTAAGCTGCCCATAATACCGGATATCCCTGGCAACAGAAAGATACATGGTATTGTAAATAAACAAATATCCGCTTAGAAAAATCAGAATCAGCAATACAGCCAATCCGGCCACGGACTTTAAGAAATTGGAAATGGTATCAGCATCGGCCTCTATATACTGGTTGTGGTCCATCCGGATCTCATTTTGTATCGCTGTAATCTCTGAATCGGAATAAAATGGGTTTTTTAAAGAGATTTTTAACGTCCCCTGTGTAAAATCTGTCTGCTTCACCCCCGTCGTTTCCCAAAAGCCCCTGGATACATATCCCCTTTGCTCCCCGCTGTAATCCCGATACCATCCGCAAAGGATAAAGTCTTTTTTCAGAAGTTCTTCTTGTAAATCTTCTTTCAAGGTAAAGTAAGTGACTGGCAGCTGCATCCCGATTTTGGGATGTTGGATGCCCATCGCCTTTAGCGCATTCTGAGAAAGCATCAGTTCATTTTCACGCTGCGGATAACTGCCCTCATAGCTTTCCAATGCAGGGACCGTCTGTTTATCCCAGCAGGTTTCATCCAGCCAGTAAAGCCTTGTCTTATCTAACCGCTGATCCTGATATTGCTCCAATACCGCACATTTGACCGCAATTCCAGCATATTTTACGTTTTCCATGGAACGGATTTTTTCTGCCTGGTCCTCTCTCGGCTCGCTTAATGAAAGGTCATAATCCATCCCCTGCATGCGGATCTGGCGTTCTGAAACGGTATTCCAATAGCTCACGCCAAGCGCTAAAACAACCGCGATTAAAAATACCGTGAAAAAAACTGCAAATACCATAAGCAAATTCCTCTTTTTATTTGCCCGGTAAGTCGTGTACGCAATGTCTGTAACCACTTTTTTATTGTGTACGTTCAGCATAGCAATCCTCACCTCCAAAAATCTTTCCATCCTCAATCCGTATAATCCTGCCCGCCATCTGCGCAATTTCTTCATTATGCGTAATCATCACGATTGTCTGCCCAAACTGCTGCCCGGTTGTTTTCAGCAGCCCCAGAACATCCTGGCTGGTACGGCTGTCCAGGTTCCCCGTCGGCTCATCTGCCAAAAGCAGGGCCGGTTTTGCGGCAAGCGCCCTTGCAATGGCAACCCGCTGCTGCTGTCCTCCTGACAGCTGGTTCGGCATGGCATATTTCTTCTCCTCTAACCCCAGCATCCTCAGAATCCGCTCCACATATTCCCGGTCCGGCAAAATGCCGTCCAGCTTAACCGGCAAAACAATATTTTCATACACATTCATAAGCGGAAGCAAATTATAATTTTGAAATACAAATCCTATCTTCCGCCTGCGGAAAATCGTCTGTTCATCCTTCGTCATTTCAGAAATATCCCGCCCGTCTACCACGACCTTTCCGGAAGTAGGATAGTCCAGACCTCCCAGCATATGGAGAAGTGTAGATTTCCCGCTGCCGGATGTTCCCACAATTGCAAGAAATTCTCCGCTTTGAACCGTAAGGCTGATGCCATCCAGCGCCTTAACCTGGATTTCTCCCATTTGATAATATTTTTTTAGATTTTCTGTGACCAAAACATACATTCTTACACCTGCTTTCTCTTTGCTTTTCTTTACCCTGCATAGCATAGCAAAGGATTCTTTCTCAAATCTTTCGTAAAGGTGACAGTTTTGACACATTCCAAAAAATGCAGAAATCCGCCGCCGACAGTTTTCTGCATAAATAAGGAGCACTTTTCAATTGGAACTTCATGTAACAGTTCAATGGGTTATCTGGACGGTTGCAATTTCATAGCGGGATAAAAATAACTGGACAACCGAGCCTTGGCCGGCCTGCGATTGGATCTTTACATATCCGCCCTGTTTGGATAAGACTTCCCTCACCAAATACAGCCCAATACCGAACCCCGGCTCACTGCTTACCGATTCCGAACGGTAAAACCGCTCAAACACAAGCCCCTGCTCTTCCTCTTTGATACCGATTCCCTGATCCTGTACCTGGATACAGATAAACGACTCATACGAAATCACACGCAGCCGGATCTGTGAATGCTCCGGAGAATATTTGACCGCATTATCCAAAACATTTCCAATTGCTTCAACAGTCCATTTTTTATCGGCATAGCACCGCGCATCCGTTTCTTCCCGCACAATACAGATCTTCTTTTTTAAAGCAGCAAGCTCCACGGTCTGGCACGCGGTATCGATCAATTCTTCCACGCCCACGATTTGCGGGCAAATCGAGATCATCTCTTGCTCCGCATAAGACGACCGGACCAGCTCTTTCATAAAAAAATCCAGTTTTTCAGACTGTCTGCCGATTTTATCCACCAAAACGGCGGCCTCGTCCTTTAACGGCTGTTCCTGCAAAAGCCCGGCATACAGCATAATATTGGTAAGAGGGGTCCTCACCTGATGAGAAATATCTGAAATCAGAGATTTTACCATATCCCTTTCCCGTTCCGCTTTCCCCTGGTTCATTCTGGAAATCCGGACAATTCTGTTTAAACGCTCCGTAACCGCCGCATCCATAGACTCATCATAAACCGTCCCCTGCACTTCCCCTCCGATCGCCCGGTCCAGCCTTTGCAATAAATTCTGATAGGCAGTTTCCATCTTTTTTCGGACACGAAGCCCTGTGAAAATACCGGCGGCAGCACATCCTGCAGACAGAACTGCAAAAATCGCCAGATATCCATTCATCAAAATTTCTCCCACGTATAACCTTTCCCATAGACGGTCTTAATATAAACAGGCTTAGACGGCACATCTTCCAATTTATCCCGCAGCCGTCTGATCCCGACAGATAAGGCATTATCCTCCACATACTCCGTCCCGTCCGGCCAGACCCATTCCAGCAGCCGCTCTCTGGTCAGAATCTGCCCCGCATGAAACACCAGCAGGTACAAAATCCTCTGTTCCGTCTTGCTAAGCTCCACCGGATTCCCCTCTTTATAAAATTCCATCGTATCAAAACAAAACCGGAATACCTCATCGCTGTATTCCGACTGCTGCTCCCCGGTATTCCTCCGGAGCAATGCCTGTATCCTTGCACGGAGCACCATCAGGCTGAACGGCTTTGTAATATAATCATCCGCCCCGCCCTCAAGCCCCTTCACAATATCCAATTCCATATCCTTCGCTGTCAATAACGCAATCGGGACTCTGGACGACCTGCGTACCTCTCTGCAAAAATCCAAACCGCTTCCGTCCGGCAGGTTAATATCCAGGATCAGCAGGTCAAACGACTTCTGCCGCAGCTTGTTCTTTGCTTCGGAAATTGTTTTGCAAAGGATGAACTCCAGCTGTTCGCTGTGCAGGGACAGGCAAATGCCTTCCGCAAGGTCTTCGTCATCTTCTAATATCATGATGGCTTGTTTTTTATTGTATCTTCGTTTCTGCATCTTACCTATGCCTCCTAAAATTTTATGTATCATTTGTTCCTAACCTGGATGAACCGGAAAAGAAACACTTTTGACATTGTGTTGCGTTTTCGGGGTTCCCGAAAGATCCTGGTTAGCCAGGGGATGTGGCTAACCGGACGACTCTGCGGGCTGTGGCCAGGGGACGCGCC
>CANOET010000252.1 GCA_947564835.1 uncultured Eubacterium sp.
CCCTGGCCACAGCCCGCAGAGTCTGGTTATTGGCAGGCTTTACAATACCTGTATTCCAGTTTATATAAGTCTTGTCAATACCTGATTCCTGATCATATAATAACAGCCAGTTATCTTTGCTAAATTTCAAATGCTTTATCAAAAACATGATTCTTACTATGTTCTTTGCCGATATTAGTTTCGCGGCAGTCGCGCATACAAAGATTGAGCCAGGGATTCGCCTTAACAAGCTTTCTTAAAATCCGGGTAATTTTTCCTGTTGATATTGTGTTTTGAGAAACATATACGGAGCCTTGTAACCATACAAAACCGCTCCTTATCATATGTCTTTTGATGATTTCATAACTATTACGCCAATTGTCGTTCGGATAATATTTTTGCAATGCTTTTGTATCGAGGTCAAATGCTATTTGTTTTCTATACCCTGCCATATCAATATACTGGCTCCGCGTAAATCTCTAAAATATCACAGTTTTCGCTAGGTTCATCCGCATCAATCCACTTCCACGTATTGATTTGTTCCCTAAACCCACTAGTGTCAGCAAGTTCCGCTGTCCCTAAATCCAAACACCCATACTTGTCTTCGCCACCCTCAAAAACCAACCTATGTGAATCTGTGCTGGAATTCTCCACTTTTCCGGCACGGTTATCAAAGGCTTTTTCTGCTATTTCCCGTAATTTCCGCAAAGCTTCACCATTAACAGTCTTTTTAATCTCAATAATTGAACTATACATAATTTATTCCTCCAAAATTTGTAGCGAATTTGGTTTTTCTTTCTCTTAATTATATAAGATCTCTGGATTAAAGGCAATGATAATGCGATACGCAGGCAGAAACCGGTATCCCCATACCAACCTTTCCGCCTGCTTATTCATCTTTTTATGCAAATGTATTCCATATATTTCGAAAGGCATTGAGGTTTCCTTCTCCATATATATTTCATTCACCAGCATCATTCATCTGGTGATCCGGCCTGATATTCAGTCCGGATGTTAAATTTTCATTTACTGGTTCCGCACTTTATCAAAATGCAGCTCTGTCAGCACCCCCTTATCGTATACATAGTCTCTCATGTAAGAATTGTCTTCTTGTACACAAAGCAGGTTTACAACTCTTTCTGGTGTACTTTTTTCTCCTTCCAGAAATATGGTAATGCCCCGTCCCTGTATTCCCGTTAATTCAATAAATAACTGCTTTTTGTCCATCCCTTTCACCTTTGATCAGCAGTGTGCATTGTTACAGAAGGTACAACGCGTATGAGGTTAACAGTAACTGTAACTTTTCAGCTGTGCTGTCCGGTTACGATGTTGACTTGTGATATGATAAATACTGTTACGATACCTTCCTTCGTAATAAGATAAATTCTGTAATTGCTTTCTGCTGAATGATTCTTGTACAGATATTTTACAAAAAACTGTTCTTTTTAGGATTTTGTAATTATCTGATGGTTGTACCGTCAGATCCTATATTTCCCCACAGACGTTTTGTTTTGATTTGTTACGTCCAAATATTGTTCTGACGGCGGTTACTTTATTATGATTTGTTTGATTGCAGCTTGCATCTCCTTTCTGTTATGGCAGGCCGGATCCGTTTTTTGCGGCTTTTTTTGATTTCTTTTTGTCAGACAGCAGATTTTTCTGTATGACAGTTCCTTTTTTCAAATCACGGATTGCTTTTCTGCCTGTGATCTTTTCAGCGTCTGTGAATGTCTCAGGATAGCTGTTCTGCGGCACCCATGCTTTTTTCTGCTCCAGATCTGCCCTTTTGACCGTTTCCCCGATGGCTATGTCGCGTTTTAATACCCATACATAGAAATACAGCGCATTCTGTTCGTTTTGCTGATAACGGCTGATCTGGAGCCTGAGAGCTGTGTTATTATGAATCTGAAAAAACAGCAGTGCTGCAAGCGGTATTCCAGCGATGCATGCACCGATGATGCCATGCAGCAGATGCATCCTTGTCCGATACTTTAAAATCGTGTGTTCCTCCAATTTAAATAATTTTTTGCAAAAACATCAAATCTTCTTTTTTCAGATAAAATGGATTTTCAATCCAGGGGATGCTTATCATATGCATTCTGTATCTTTTTTGTATCTTTTTCTTATCCGTAAGATTTGCAAATAATATCAGAAATTCCCATGTTTCGTAGTTTTCCGATGCAATTACATTTTTTAGAAAATGTTCGTAAGCAGAGACTTTCCATGGGCTGATGCTTCCGATTATAATTTTTCGGTCACATCTTAGAAACTCCTCTCTGGATGCTGTATAATCTGCACCAAGGTCTAATACAAAGGCTTCATATCCGCTGTTTATGATTTCCGGTATATTCCCCACTTTCATATCCGTAAAATACCGGACGCCTGCAAGCTTTTGTTTTCCGCCGCCCTCCTTTCCGATCATATCTTTTAAGTCATGCTGTCCTGACAATTCTATGACTGCAGTCTTTCTTCCCAATGCCGACTGCAGGTAATTTGCCAGTGCAATCGTCAGATGTGTTGTTCCGCATCCCATGCTAATCCCTATGATCCCTATGCTGATCTTTTCTTTCAGCTTTTTGATTGAAAATCCATTCAGTTTTTCTCACCATCCTTCCTGCCGCAGCATCTTTTGAAACAGCTTCCGTTTCTCCCTTGTCATGCGAAACGGATCTGCATCCAGAGGGAAACAATAGACCCTGTGATGATAGGTCCTGGCCAATATTTTCGCCTTCGACCTGTCTGCATAATTGCAGACAAGAACAAGGTTCCTGCGCAGGCTGATTTTTCTCAGCAGATTTTCGGTCTGTGTATATTCCCACGGCCTGCTGCCCATGATCAGAATCAGCTTTTTGTTTTCTTCCAGAATATCCTGCAGCTGTATACCATAGTCTTGTATGTACAAGCCTTTCTGCTGCTCCTGTTTTGCAATTCCCTCTCCGTAATAGGGCATCCCCCGGAATTTTTCATAAGCAACCAGCCCGTCAGCCCTCAGATACCCGGTGTTTTCACTTGCCAACAGCCTGATACAGTCTGACGGATGACATTCCTGGTAAATACAGTGCCTGTGTTCCTGATTAAAAAAACAAGTCAATGCAATTGCCAGATGTGTTGTGCCTACCCGGCTCTGTGTTCCTGCTACTGCGATTTCAATTACTTCTGCTTTTGTTCCTGCATATCCTTTTACAGCAGTCTTTGTTCCTGCATATCCTTTTACAGCAGTCTTTGTTCCTGCGTATCTTTGTACAGCAGTTTTTGCTGCTGTTTTTGCTATTACAAATTTTACTGCTGCAAATTTAGTTACGGATATTTTTGTTTTTTCAGTTTCTGTTCCTGCAGTTTGTATTCCCGCAGTTCCTGTTCCTCCGGTTTTTATTCCCGCTGTTTCTGTCCCTTCGGTTGTTATACCCGCAGTTCCTGTCCCTTCGGTTTTTATTCCCGCAGTTCCTGTCCCTTCGGTTGTTATTCCCGCAGTTCCTGTTCCTCCGGTTTTTATTCCTGCAGTCCCTGTTCCTTCGGTTTTTATTCCCGCAGTCCCTGTTCCTTCGGTTTTTATTCCCGCTGTTTCTGTTCCTGCAGTTGTTATTCCCGCAGTTTTTGATAAGAGGCGCTTCTTTGTTGTTTGGTAAATATGTTGACTGCCGTTTTCCAACGCCTGCCGCAAATCCGCTTCCAATGCTTCGACCGACTCATAACGGTCTTCTTTTGCATATGCGGTTGCCAAGCCAATCAACGGCTGAAGAATCCGGAATTCATGTTCAGGCATTCTGGATGCCAGAAATGCAAGGATTTTTCCAATGCCATAAATGTCTGTCTGGATATCACAGGCCATTCCCTGATATTTTTCAGGCGGCGCAAAACCCTCTGTTCCGAAATTTTGGAATGTATTTCCATTCGAGGTAATATAAGATGAAATGCCAAAATCGATTAAAACCACCCGTTTTCCACATAATATAATGTGTTCCGGCTTTAAATCCTGATAGATCACCGGTTCTGGTTTCTGATCATGCAGGTACTTTATGACATCACAGATCTGTAACATCATATGCACTGCTGTATCGATGGAAATACAATCTTGATGAAGCACAAATGCTTCCAATGATTGTCCCTGGATATATTCTTCTATGATATAATAGTTCTTATCATCTTCTTCTACATCGTAAATAGTGGGGATACCGGGATGCTTCAGATTTTTTAGAATATCTGCTTCCAGAAGAAGCTGCGGCTGTCCGGACTGTGTCTTTTTCACACACTTGACTGCCCGATATGTGTTCAGCTTCCTGTGTACGGCTAAAAATACTTTACTGCTGTTCCCTTCGCCTAAATGGGATACAAGACGGTATTTGCCGGACAAATTTAATTCGTGAATGCTTAGACTCCTTTCTGACTAGGGGTTATAAGCACCTCTTGCAACTGTTATACCACAACCGACATATGTTATGCAAGCTTTTTTTTCAAAAAATCCGAAATTTTATAAAAATTTTAAAAAATAAATGCCCGATACGCTTGACTAACATATATATTTTTTATATACTTTGTTTACTTCAAGCTGACAATTGCAATTTTAATATAATAATATATACCATAAGACATTAATTAAGGGAGTGATGTAATGAAAATCGAAAAAGTAAGTGACACCCAGATTCGATGCACACTGACAAAAGAAGATTTAGCAGACCGACATTTGAAAATCAGTGAACTTGCGTACGGTACTGAAAACGCCAAAAATTTATTCCGCGACATGATGCAGCAGGCTTCTTATGAGTTTGGATTTGAAGCAGACGATATCCCTTTGATGATTGAGGCAATTCCAGTATCATCAGATACGATTATCCTGCTCATTACAAAAGTAGAATATCCGGAAGAACTGGATACCCGTTTTTCCAAATTCTCAGACGTAGATTATGACGATTCGTTTTCCGGTTACGGAACAGAACAGGGAGAACCCTATGAAGCAGCCAGTGCGAATGATATTCTGGACTGGTTTAAAAAGATTCAGCAGGAAGCCAAAGCAAGCGCCGAAGGTTCCCGGAAAAAATCCAACAAAGCCGAAGACTTCATCCCTCTGGAACAGGCTGTCCGGCACGAATCCAAAGAGAAGATTCCTGGTACACCTGCCGTTGAAATCCCGATTGACCTGACAAAACTATTCCTGATCCAGGACCTGGATACCATATCCAAAATTTCCAGTGTACTGGACGGATATTACGAAGGGGATAATACGCTGTTCCGTGATTCACAGTCACATTTGTTTTACCTGATTGTCCATAAGAGCAACCATACGCCAGAGGAATTTAACAAAGTATGCAATATTTTATCCGAGTATTCTACACAGCTGAACTTTACCAATTCCATCGAAGCTTACTTCAACGAGCATTTCGACTGTATGATCCGCAGCCAGGCGCTGCAGCAGTTTGCGGCCATTTAAAAAGGAACCGGATACGAACAGCATATTCGTATCCGGTTCCTTTTTCAGTTACAAATCAGTTTTTTGCCAGAAAATCATTAATCTGCGCCACCAGCTCATCCGGGGAGATCCCATGCACCATAGCTGCTTCCTCAATCGTCTCCATCTGGGAAGACGGGCAGCCAAGGCAGTGCATACCGATATTTAACAAAAGCGGTGCAATGTTCTCATTGATCTGAAGCAATTCCCCAATCATCGTACTTTTCGTAACCTGCTGTTCCATGTTCGTATTCTCCTTTTCTCTTTGTTCATTCAAATCTTTGTTTTAGGAAGGACGCTTTTCATTAATTTGCCCTTTTTTCTTAATAAATATACTATAGTGCGGTTTTAATGTCAAATACTGGATAAAAAATCTGAATAGGAGCAGGAAACCATGTTACAGTTCACACCAAAAAGCAGGACAGCTGCGAACTGTAACGGCATCCAGCAGGTTTTCACCAGCTTCACATAAAACACAAATTAAGGTGTTCAAAAGCTTGCCAATAACCAGACTCTGCGGGCTGCGGCCAGGGGACGCGCCGGGAGACACACC
>CANOET010000253.1 GCA_947564835.1 uncultured Eubacterium sp.
GGGAGACACACCTTGGAAGGACGTTAAAGGGGCGTTTTTAGCGGAGGTGAAATCCAGCGCTTACGGAGACTTAGACAGGAGGGCCACACCCCGACTGTCTTAGTCGCAGTTAGCGATTAGTTCACCGCAGCGTTGCCCCAGTCCGCCCAAGGTGTACCTCCTTGACATAAAACTGAAAATTCAGGTATTGAAAAGCCTGCCATAATCAGACTCCCCGGTCCACAGCCCGCAGAGTCGTCCGGTTAGCCACATCCTCCTCCTATCGCATATATTCATATTTTTCATCCGTATAACAAGATCTATTTGCACCCCGACCCAATTTTTGCTATACTATTACCATTCCTGCAATAAAAGAATTTTTGGAGGCTGAAATGAAATTTTTACGTAAGCATCTGACAACCACCCAGATCATCACGCTTAGTTTTTTACTGGTCATCCTGCTTGGGACCATCCTGCTCACCACACCGCCCGCATCCGCCGACGGCACGGCAACGCCGATATCTGACGCGATGTTTACGGCTACCAGCTGTGTCTGTGTAACCGGGCTGGTCACCGTGACCACAGCTTCGCACTGGAGCCTGTTTGGGCATATCATTATCCTGCTTTTGATCCAGATTGGCGGCCTGGGTGTCGTAGCGATCGCGACTGTCTTTCTGATGCTGCTGGGAAAGAAGCTGTCTTTAAGCAGTCGGATGCTTTTGGGCGATGCTTTTAACCTGGAAACGATGCAGGGACTTGTAAAATTCCTGCGCAAAGTTTTCGGCGGAACGTTTCTTGTAGAAGGGATCGGTGCCCTTTGCTACCTTCCTGTCTTTGTCCCGCAATTCGGGCCAAAAGGCATCTGGTACAGCGTATTCCATTCTGTATCCGCCTTCTGCAATGCAGGCATTGATCTGATCGGCCCGGACAGCCTGATGCCGTATGTACACCATCCCTGGATCAATCTGGTAACAATGATGCTGATTATTGTAAGCGGCCTTGGATTTATTGTATGGTTTGATGTTGTGGATGTTTTGAAAAAGAAACTGCATCGGGAAACCAGACGCAGACGGATCTGGGATCAGCTTGCCCTCCATTCTAAAATTGTGCTTACTATGACTGCTTTCCTGCTTACTGCAGGAGCTGTATGTTATTTTGCTTTTGAATATCAGAATCCGGCAACGATGGGCAGCTTTACACTTGGGCAGAAGCTGCTGGCCGCGTGTTTTCAGTCGGTTACTACCCGGACCGCAGGGTTTGTTACTATACCGCAAAAAGGGCTTACGGCGCCTTCCACGATCGTAACATTGTTCCTGATGTTTATCGGAGGCTCCCCTGTCGGCACTGCCGGGGGTGTCAAAACGACAACGTTTGCGGTGATCCTGCTCGTCGTTATAGCTACTGTCCGGGGCCGGGAAGATATTATCTGCTATAAAAGGAGGATTTCCCATAAAACTGCCCGCAAAGCGCTTGCTGTTTTGCTGATCAGTTTTATAGCCAGTATTGCCGCAGTTATTATCCTGATGGTGGCAGAACCGGGATCTGCTGTGGACCAGATTTTTGAAGTATACAGCGCCCTTGGCACGGTAGGGATTTCCAGAGACTATACTTCCACGATCGGGATAGCCGGAAAGATCATCCTGTGCATCTGCATGTATCTGGGACGCATCGGGCCGGTTACGATGGTGCTTGTATTTACCATGCGCAACCGCCAGATCGCCGCAAGACTGCCCAAAGAGCATGTTGCAGTCGGATAGGAAAGGGGAATGATTATGAGAAAACAGGAAATGAAAAAATCCTACGCCATTTTCGGGCTGGGTGAATTTGGACGGAGCGTAGCGGAAGAACTGATGGAAGCCGGGGCAGATGTGCTGGCTATTGATAAGGACGAAGACCTGGTCAGCGATATTGCACCAAACGTAACCATGGCTGTCCAGGTAGACGCTACCGAGCTGCACGCCTTTGACACGCTCGGCCTGTCCAATATGGACGGCGTAATCGTAACCATTACAAGCTGCCTGGAAGCAAGCATTATGGCTATTATGGCAGCAAAGGAAGCAGGCGTGCCGTTTATCCTCGCCAAATCTCGCAATGCGACAATGACCTCCATCCTGGAACGGATCGGAGCCGATAAAATCGTAACACCAGAACGGGACGGCGGCATCCGGGAAGCGCGCAATATCGTAAACGGAAATTTCATCGACTTTTTTGAATTGTCCAAACGGGTCCGGATGGTAGAGATTTCCGTAAAACCGGAATGGATCGGAAAAAACTTAAAAGAACTCTCCCTGCGGCAGAAACATAAGCTAAACGTCGTAGCACTGCGGCGGGACGGAGAACTTACCACCGATGTAAATCCGGATCTGCCGTTTCGCAAAGGAGACACGATCCTGGTAACCATTGATAAAAAATATATTGGAGAACTGATTTCGTGATATGCCAAACCCGATTGCTTCCATTTTAAAACAGGCAAGAAAAGCATCCGGCCTGTCCGTAAAAGACACCGCCGCCCACTTAAACAACATCGGGATCCATCTTTCTGCTAAAACTTTATACGGATACGAAAGCGGAATCAGCATGCCAAACGCAGATGTATTTGTCGCACTTTGCCAGCTTTATCAGTACGATCCCTCCGGCGGCGTTTCGGATGCCGGAATGCCTGCGTTGCATGCGGAGGAACGCTCCTTGCTGGATGATTACAGGCAATTGGATCCGTGCGGGCAGGAGTTTGTGCGGACAGTGCTGGGACATGAGAAAGAACGTGTGAGAAAAATCAGGGAATGGAAGGAAGCGTATTCTGAGGGGGAAAATGATTCCGGGGGATGTGGCTGACCGGGAGATGTGGCTGACCGGACGACTCTGCGGGCTGTGGACCGGGGACGTGCCGGGAGACACACCTTGGGCGGACTGGGGCATCCCCTGCCCACAGCCCGCAGAGTCGTCCGCTTAGCCACATCCCCCCCCGGCTAACCAACATCACCACTCCTTTGTTTGTGCTTCCCGTTTAGCATGCATCACCTGTGCCTGATATACAGTGACAGGAACCAGGGAAAGCAAAGCAAATATGCCTAAAAGGGCAGAATGGCTTACAAAAGCCCCTGCCGCAAACAGAAGTAGTGTTAAGAACCACGGATTACGCAAATTGGCATAGTATGCTTCTTTATCCTCAAAAGAAGTATGCAGTTCAAACGGTTTTCCGTCGTTTTCTTTTTCCACAATCAGTAATTCACGGTTAAAAGTTGTAGCGTTTGTTGCGATGCGCCCGCCTTTTTCAGCCCATGGCCGCCAGCGCACCTTGCCGATGGAATAGTTGAGGTTGATGTTCTTGTAAAAGACTTTGTAACCCATGTCTGTCAAAAAATCGTGATAATCTTTTGCATGTTCCTTTGATTTTTGTCCGATAAATTCCAGGCGGTAGATTACTTGATGCGGGGGACATTCCTCAAATTCGTATATGATCTTCCCTGTATGAACAAGCCGATATCCTTTTCCCGACATTTTGTTCAGCCAATTCGCCTGTGCTGTTAATAGACCGCCAAAAAAGCGGTAACACTTTTTGCTCATATCGCACCTCCGATTATTCCGCTTGCAACGCATACAAGTGTTTGGAGCCTTGCAAGCTCTTTTTCTGCGGCCTCTTTTCCTAACGTGGTAATGAGATATTCTTTCTTTCTGCCTTTTTGATCTCCGGAAGGTTCAATCCATCCTTTTTCCTGCAAAGAGTTTAATGCTCCATACAAAGTGCCGGCTCCCAATGCCAGCCGCCCGCCTGTTTTTTTTTCAATAAATTGCATGACGGCGTATCCGTGTTTTGGCGTATAAAGGGAAAGCAGAATATAAAATGTCACTTCTGTAAGCGCACCCCCTTTTACACTATCCCGCATATGTTACCCTCCTTATTACGGTTACTGTAATAAATATATCAGTAACCGTAATAGATGTCAAGTAGTAAACGCAAATAATCAGAATCCCGTTGTTACTGTTCACACCTTGTTCAAGCACTTGCTGCTTGAACAAGGCCAAAGAATGTGGCCTGCCAGGCATACAGCCCTTCGCCGAAGGCGAACTTTCCATGGATTGGATGCCGTTACAGTTCGCAGCTGTCCTGCTTTTTGGTGTGAATTGTAACATCCCGTTTTCGGATAAGTATTACATGCTTACCGCATGGCCCAATTTTTTAGGCTTCCCTATTTTTATCTTTTTTATATAATAATATATGATAAACATTAAATTTTAGTTGACAAAGATGTATTGTGTGATATACTGTGAATTAAGGTCAAGGAAAGGAGCTTTATCTGATGAAACAAAAAACTTTGAAAAAATCTGCTCACTTTATTTCCGTACTTCTAAACATTGGCTGCATGATTTTCGGCATATTTAGTGTGTCGTTATTTGCGGGAATTATGGTTATCGTTTGTGCGCCTCTTTTTTCGCCGGAGATGTTTCAGACCGTATGGGAAAATGCTGTGTCTGAGGGACAGACGCTTAGCTTCGGACAATGCGTGTTCTTTTTCATTTGTTGTCTTGGAAAGTTCATCTGCATTTTTTTATCCCTGTATCATGCCAAAAGGATATTCGGCTGTATCGGCAAAGGAAACTCTCCTTTTACACCTAAAACAGCGGTTCAGATTCGGAAAATTGTGTGGTATGTGCTGTTGTTCGCTGTATTTTCCGTGCTTTCCGTCTTCAAAATGTCATTTTCCGCAGTCTTTATGTGCGGTTTGTTTGCCCTTATCTTGTTTTGTATTTCCCTCATATTTGATTATGGGTGCGAGTTACAGCAGGAAGTAGATGAAACGTTATAAAGGAGAGGTTGTATGGCAATTATTTTAAGGCTTGACAGGATGATGGCGGATAGAAAAATAAGCCTGAACGAACTATCCGGAAAAGTTGGCATTGCAAATGTAAATTTATCAAAAATCAAAACAGGTAAAGTAAGCGCAATTCGCTTTTCAACCTTAAATGCCATTTGTGACGCGTTAGATTGTCAACCCGGCGATATTTTGGAATTTCAAAAGGATATACAAGAAGATTGATTTTTGTGTAAATATTTATTACAGCGGAGTGGATGGAAATGCAAGAGAATTTGCGGAAGAGATGGTTTCAGGCGGCATTGTCAGAGACATCCGTGCGGAAGATGGAAACATAGGATATGAATAGTTCCGATACTACTGGAAAGGAAACATGGAAAGGGAGGCAGATATGGATTTTAATACAGATATTCTTGGATGGACAAGAGAGCCTGAGCAATACAGGATTGATAAAGATAAAATAGAAATAGTAACCATGCCCCGGACGGACCTGTGGCAAAGGACATATTATCATTTTAGAAATGATAATGCGCCTGTATTGCAGTTGGAAACAGAGGAAAAGTATTTCTCCTTTATTGTAAAAACGGACTTTACAGAGAGCCATCACCGCTTTGACCAGTGTGGCGTTGTTATGTATCTTGATAGTGAAAACTGGCTGAAAGGTTCCGTGGAATATGAGAATGATGAATTTCAGCAACTTGGAAGTGTCGTAACAAATCATGGTTATTCTGATTGGGCAACAACAGCGATACCAGCAGATGTCAGGACGATGTGGTATAGGTTCAGCCGCCGGGAAGATGATTATTGTATCGAATGTTCAACAGATGGACGCTCTTTTACACAAATGCGTGTCTGTCATATGTGGGAGGGGGCAGGAAAGATAAAATTCGGGATTTATGCCTGCAGTCCGGAACAATCGACATTCAAAGCGGTTTTTACTGATATGCAGATTACGGAATGCATGTGGAAAGCACATGACGGGCAGGCTCCTGATATGGAGTGAGACGCCTTGTTTGATTGCCGGATGAAAAATAAATTAGGTACTTAGAAACGATTTTTTGCGCAAAATGGCAAAATTCTGATTATGGGCGGCAGAATTGACATTGTGTTGCATTTTTTAGTGGCTATGCGGACGCCGGATGAGGGGGAAAGGGCCTGGCTTCCGGCT
>CANOET010000254.1 GCA_947564835.1 uncultured Eubacterium sp.
TTCTAAACATTCTTCCAACGTCGCCGGAAGCCAGGCCCTTTCCCCCTCATCCGGCGTCCGCATAGCCAATAAAGTCATTTATTAAAGAAGGAGGAACCCACATGAAACTATACCAGGCAGGATACTACCGTCTGGGCGGACGCGCAAGCGGTTCCGGCTGGAAGATCGTAGCGCCTTCCGCAGGCATGTCCGAAATCGCCAAGGCAGGCTTTAAAGGGATTGCCGCAAAACTTGTGGATCTGAAACAAAGTATACAAATGCCGAAACGTGCAATGGGAATTTTCCGGCATGACCGTTTTATTTATTTGGTCCATGTCCATTACGCCGCGTCCGGCGATGACAGCCGGGGTGTGGCTTATGTGCATGGGTACTGCTTTAGCGTGGCGGATTATTTTGAGCTGCTGCTTCAGCCGGAGCTGCTCTTTGGCGCCCAGCCGGAAAATTTTGACCTGGAGTATGATCCGGCTTTGTCCGCGTATCCGGCAGTGGAAGGCCTGTTCTGCCGGAATATGAACGAGCGCTGGCTGCTGGATAAATACCGTATTTCCAGTGAAATGTATAGACACCTGCTGCTTGGGTCCATTTGCGCGCTGGAGGGCTTTGGAGGGCCGCTGTGCATCAAATGTACAGCCGCAGCTGGACAGGAGCCGGAGGTGTATCAGGATCTGATGTATCTGGTTATGAAGGGGCTGCCGTATCATTTAAGGCAGAAGCTTTTGTCCTTTTCCTGGCAGGGGGCGCAGGCGATGGTTTTTTTGTCGGATACTGTCCAGGGAGATTGTTATATCGACCTTGATACGGAAGCGTTTTGCTATGACGATGCCAGGCTGGCTGCTTATCAGTTTACCAGGCTGTATGAGGCGGAGCTGTTTTATAAAAATAAAGACGCCAGGGAGCGGATTTTTGAAAATATTGCCCGTTTTATCCAGGAAGTGTTTACAGAACCGCTAAAGGATGCGGGCTGTATGCAGATCGAGGCGGCGTTTCAAAAACTGATAAAAAAAAATGAGGATGGCATAGACGCAGAGCTGTCCGTGGGATTGCTGCAGGATTTTCTGCGTGCGGGGCTGCATTACGGGCAGGAGACGGCGCAATATATAGCGATTCTGTTAGAAACGATTAACCGGAATGACCTTGCGGTCGCTGACCCGAAGCTGGCAGCGGAGATCGAACAGGCATTTCAGACGTGTGTTGCCAGTGTGGCGGAGCAGATGCTGCTGGAGCAGATGGCGCTGTTTTATGCCCGCAGGATATTGGCGCAGAAAAAAGACCAGGCGTTTCTGGCTTTGCTGGAGCTTAAAAATACGGATGCAAAGCAGATGTACCCGCTTGTCTGCCGCTGCCTGGAGTATCTGGATCTGGGCTTTTTTACGGATTATTTCTGGAACCAGTTTCTGCCGGGGGAGCTGACGACGTTAAAGAAGGCAGAGCTGTTCTTAAAGTCAAACGGCGAAGGGTTTTCTGCCAATGAACAGTTTTCTTTTTTTAAACTGCTGAAAAACCTGATCGAAGACGAAATGAAGCGGGCGGGCAGCTTTGAGGAGCTTTGCGTGGCAGCGGAGGCGGTGGACCGGATTCTGAATGGCTATCCGCAGATTGATAAGGCGGGAAAATTGTGGGATTATACTTGTTTTTCACTGTGGAACCGCTTTGAACCGGAATGGTTTCAGACAAAGAGTGTGAGCGAATACGGACAGTACGAGGTGCAGAAGCTTGCAGAGGGATATGAACAAAAATCGTGCCCGCATGCAATAAAGGTACAAAAGCTGATGGAGATTTATGACCAGGCCCGTCTATGTACGGATGCGCATCAGCTGTGGGACCTGTTTTTTGATACCGCGGCGCAGGAAGACCAGGCGGACCGGCGTATGCTTTTAAGAGGATACCGGGAGGAGTTTTTTGACCGGATCAAAAACGGACGGACCGGAGGGACGACGGTGCAGGACCTGGATCAGTCGCTTGTGCTGTTTTATGATCCGGAAAAAAAGCAGTTTGACCTCGTCCGGTGGATGACTCAGTGGGCGCAGGTAAGGGAAATCGTCTTTCTGACCAGCCTGTTTATGGAGTATGGGAAAGAATCCGAGCTGCTTAGCGGGGAGCCTTATAAAGCATATGCGGTTCAGTTTCTGGACGAGGCCCTCAAAAGCAGAAAGCATACGGCATACAGTATGCTTCCCGAAAGCCAGCAGAAAGCGCTGCGGATTCTTTCTGACAGCCTGCACGGGAAAAAAGTCCGCAATCCGGGGACGACGCAGCTGTTTTTATATTCCTTGCACCGGGAGGCGCTTGGCTTTTTTGCAGGGCTGACGCTGGCGGTATGCGGCGTCTGCTTCTGGCGGTATGGTAGCGGGGATATTTTTATCCAGATGATCTTTGCGGTAGTTGCCGCGATCAGCCTGGTGCTGCTTGCCGGGATGAAAGCGATGGAAGGATGGAGCGGGGCCCAAAAGCCGGATCTGGGGCTTAAGGGAATGTTCCGCAAGGGCATTTATCTGTGCTTTCCGGCAGCGCTTGCAGCCACGGCGGGCCTTTTGTATGACAGGGGCGGTTTTCAGGAAAAAGTACTCGGACTTATGGCATTTTTAGCAGTTGCGGCGGCAATGGCCCTGATCTGCGGGCTGACGACAAAGGAATAGGCAGGGATAAGATTATGAACAGAAGGCGTTTTTCCGTCAGGATGCTTGCAGGTAGCATTCTGGCGGGATTTGCATATGGCTGTATCGGAGAGATTTTTTACCGGAAACTGGAGCGGGGCATGCCGCAGATTCTGCTTGTCACGCTTTATGTTACAGGATTATTTTTATTTCTTGGGCTTAGCGTGTTTCTGATCGGAAGGTTTGGATATTATCAGGTATACGGAGCGGTAAACCGCAGACAGTGGGTAGTTTCTTTCCTGCTGGTGGCAGCGCTGTCGGCAGGTTTTGAATTTTTGTACGGAGAAATCAGCTTTTTAGGCAGGCGCCAGGCGTTTTCTTCCTATCTGTTCGTCATTGACCATTCCGGCTCCATGAACGAGACAGATCCGGACGGACTGCGTTATGAGGCCATCAGGAAACTGCTGGAGCATAAGGATCCGGATTTTTGCTACGGTGTATATCATTTTTCGGATACGGCAGGCATGGTGCGCGGGATGGCTCCGGTCAGCGAAAAAAGCCCAGAAACTGAGATCATAAACGAAGGCGGCACAGCGGTGCTGCATGCGCTGGATACCATACTGGAGGATCTGGACAGCGGAAAGCTGAAGCTGGACCAGCGGTGCCGGATGATCCTGTTAAGCGACGGCTATGCGACAGATGTGGACGAAGCAGGCCGGTATGACTGTATCCGCAGGCTGGAGCAGTTTGCTGAGCGCGGGATTTCGATCAGTACGGTCGGGATGGCCGGGGAAGCAGATACACAGCTGCTGACGCTGATCGCGGATAAGACAGGCGGGACTTATGTCAGTGTCGGAGATGTCAGCCAGCTGGAGCAGGGGATGCGGCAGGCAGCGCAGGCGGAGGAAGAAAAACGCAGTTTGCTTGGGTACCGCAGCGCCGGTGAAAGGGACTGGCTGTACGGCGTGCTGCGTGTGGTTTTGATTGCCGGGCTGGGGATGCTGGTGGCGGTGGAAAAGACGGTTCTGTGCGAACGGTTTCTGAATACAAATTCGGTGCTGGTGAGTTCTGCGGTCGGGAGTGTGCTGGCGGGGGTTTGCCTGGAAGTGGGGATGAATTTGCTGGGGGCGGAGCCTTCGGCGGCGCGGGTGGCGGGATGCGTGCTGATGGGGGTTACGGTGCTGTATGAGGATGCGGGGGAGGTTTAGTGGGGGTGCGGACGCCGGGTGAGGGGGAAAGGGCCTGGCCCCGCCCCCTCCTCCGGCGTCCGCCGAGCACAAAAAAACACTACAATGATAAGTTTCCACAGAAATGAATCAAGAAGGAGCATGTATGAAAAAAATAGTGAATCTGCTGCTCTATTGCTTTTTGGGTGTAGTTGTCTCTGCAGGAGTGATCGGGATGCGGCATTTTATGGTGCAGGACCAGGAACGGACGCAGCTGGAAGCGGAGGCACGCAGGCAGGCAGCTTTGGCACAGGAGCAGGCAGAGCAGGAGGCCAGGCAGCGGGAAGAAGAGAGGAAACGGGAAGAAAGCCAGCGGGTGGTTATGGTGCAGAGCCTGCCGTTGTATCCGGAGAAAAAAATTCAGAAAGTGAAAGCGGGCCGTGATACGGTTTGTGTTTATGGGGAAACGGTGCTGCTGCTGGAAGAAGACGGGCTTTATGCGAAGGTGCAGACTGGAGCCGGGGAAACTGGCTATGTGTGGAGTGATTGTATCGCACCTGTGCCGGATGAAAGTGTTACGGCAGATGAACAGCCGAAAGTAGTGATGCTTGATGTGGAGCAAAACGGGGAAGAGGCAGACCGAATCAGTTTTTCAGTTGCCGGAAATGTGGAGAAACGTCTGGAAGCGCTTGGATATCAGGCAATTATGGCCTGCAGGGATGCACAGGAAACGCCGTCAGATGCAAAGCGTGCAGAGCTTGCCAGGCAGCTGGAAGCGGATATCGTGGTACGTATCTGTACGGGCAGTGAAGAAATACAGAAGGAAGCAGGGATGCCTGAATCAGATGACGGGACATCAGATGACGGGATACAGGCAGATCCTGATGCTCAGGCAGCAGATCCGGCACATGCGGATAATGCCGGACAGGGAACAAATGCGACACCGGACGCCGGACAGGGGATAGATACAACGCAAGACGCCGGACAGGGGCCGGATACAACGCAGGATGCCGGACAGGGGCCGGATACAACGCAGGATGCCGGACAGGGAACAGATGCAACACATGCGGATAATGCGGGGCAAGGAACGGATGCAGATCAGGCAGATGATGCCGTAGATGCGCTCCAAGCAAAGGATGTGGCGGTTATTTGCAGTTCTGAGGATAATCCGCATCCTGCGGCGGAGTACTATGCAGACAGCAGAAAGCTTGGAAAATATGTTTTAAAATACTATCAGCAATCGACAGGATTTGACGGCGGGGAAATGGTGGAAAGCAGCGAACAGGAAGCTGTAAATCGGAGCAAGCGGCCAATCGTTGTACTATATATGGGAAGCCTGCAGAATGAGCAGCAGGCATCCAGAATGGCAAAGCCGAAGTTTCAGGCAAAGATGGCAAAAGGGATTACGGATGGGATTGATACATATTTTCGGAAGAAATCATAACAGAATGCCGGCTGCGTAAGCTTGTGCAGTCCAGCCCAATATTCGCAGACTTCCACTTAAGTTTGTGAAACTCAGCCATACATGACCATGGTACCAGATTAGGAACTTAGAAACGATTTTTTGCGTAAAATGGCAAAATTTTGATTGCAGCAACAAAATTGACATTGTGTTGCGTTTTTTGGCTTCCCGATAGATCTTGATTGGCCAGGGGATGTGGCTAAGCGGACGACTCTGCGGGCTGTGGCCAGGGGACGCAGAGTCTGGTTATTGTAAGGCTTTACAACACCTGAGAGTCTGGCTATTGACAGGTTTACATCGCCTGAATTTGTATTTCATGTAAAGCCGGTGAAAACCAGCCGGATGAGGGGGAAAGGGCCTGGCTT
>CANOET010000255.1 GCA_947564835.1 uncultured Eubacterium sp.
GCCCAAGGTGTGTCTCCCGGCGGATCCCCGGTCCACAGCCCGCAGAGTCGTCCGGTTAGCCACATCCCCTGCCCAATCAATATCTTTCAGGAGTCCCCAAGGCACATCACAATATCAAAGTATTTCTACCCCTTCTTCCCAGGCACATGATACATCTGATTAAATTCTCTTTTAATATTCTCCAACCGTGCCTGATCTTCCACGCGCTGCTTCCTGGCCTGATCCTGGATCTGACGCGTCTCCTCAATCCCTGTCACAATCGTCTTCCATGTCGTCTCCAGTGTTTCGATTTTGATGGAGCTGCCTGAAGCCAGCTGCGCCGTGTACTTGGACTGCTCCACGGTATTGCGTGCGTTTTTAATCAGAAGCTCATTCGTCTTTTGATCCAGCGCTGACATCGCCTCCGCCTGTACACGCTGCCTTTTCAGCATAATCGCTTGTGCTAATGCCTGCTTGAATACCGGAAGCGTAATAATAAATGCAGAATTGATTTTTCTTACCAGATTCATATTGCTAAATTCCATCGTCTTAATCATAGGAATGGACTGCATCGCTACACTTTCCGCCGTCCGCAGGTCCTGGGTCCTTTGCTCTAGCATCATCAGCGCCTGGTTCAGGCTGGTCAGTTCAAACTGTATAGATGTATCCCCGGTCGACGCCATATCTGCTTCGCGCTGGGCAATGTATTCCTGCAGTTCCCTGCAGCCCTGCTCCCCGGCAAGAATATAACGCACCAGCTCATGGTAATAATTTACATTTGCTTCGAACATCTGATTTAAATTCCGGTTGGACTGTTTGATCTCGGATTCGTACTGCTTGAGGTGTACGTAGATCTTGTCTACTTCGTCCCCCATCGTATGGTATTTATCCAGGACCTTTTCCAACTGCTTGCGCATGTTTCCGAACAGTTTTTTGAAACGGCCCGGATTTTCCTGGATCTCGTCGATGTCAAACTGATCCATGATCTTTGCAAGCGTATTTAACATCTGGCTGGAATCGTCGATCTGTGACATGTTCATGCTGTTTAATACCACATCCGAGGCTTTGGAAATCTCCTCGGCTACTTCGGCCCCAAAGGAAACGATGGTTTCGAGGTTGTTTACTTCTATTGTGCTTGTCAGCGCATCCACTTCCTGCGAACCTGTCAGTGCTGCGTTCATCTGTTCCCTGTCCGCCACGATATCATACTGCTGCACTACTTCGATTTCATTTTTGGCGTCTGCCGTTACTGCCGGCATTGCCGGAGCTGTTGTTTTACTAAAATCTAATCCCATTTTTATTTTCCTCTTTTATTTTGCTCTTTTAAATAACAGATCCCGCCATTTTGTTTTCAAGGACGGGCTGTCCAGGTTCGGTACGCGCAGGTCATACAGATATTCACCGATCTGGTGTTCTTCCATAATTTTGCGGTTGAAATATTTTTCTATGTTCTGATATCCGGTCGGCACAAAAAAGATGACGTCAAATCCGACCCGGTTTAAAAACGCTGCCAATATGGAATCTTCCAGGGAAATCATCGCTTCTGTTGTATGGATATAAATCAGCTTCGGATTTTTTTTGGTAAAGTCAAATTTCTGGATCAGCCTTATAATTTCTTTCGGCAGATTCAGTACGGTCGCAATAATCGTATATTCTGTGCCGTTTTCAAATGTGCCTTTAATTACTTTTTGCTCAATCAGCAATTTCAGCTTTTCCAAAATATAGTCCTGGATCTCTTCCCGCAAAAATCCATATGGATAGCTGGCATGCGCCTTGATTTTGTCCTTCAGCAGCCTGCCGTTTTTATAAAACTCTGCTGCATAAGCCCGCATCGGATTCGGTGCGGCCGGCTCGATCCAGGGCGCTGATCTTACTACAAAAGTATCCTCTGTCACCATTTCCCGGATCATACGCCAGTACTGCGGCACCTGACCTTCTTTGACACCGGATACTTTCGCAAATATAACCGGAATGTGTACGGCATCGCGGTCTGTGGAAAAGCTTGGCCTGTATTTGACCTCTTCTTTCCAAAGAATCGCGATTTCCTCATACATCGTCTGTAAAATCACGGTATTTGCTTTTTCATACTGCATATCGCGGTAAATACCGCTGTCCTGATACATCATGGTATCCAGTTCCCGCTCTGCATGGTAAGCGGCTGTACCGATAAGCACATCCGTATTTTCTTCCGGAAACACCGTAAGCTTAAGCGATTGTGTATAATTGATTTCATACAAAAGGCGGTCTTTCAGGCAGCAGGCTGGCGGAAGCTGCGGACAGAGGATCAGTACGTCCACCGGAAGCCTTGCCAGAAAGCTGAAAAACAGTGCCTCATTTTCATCCCTGCACCCGCCCAGGTCAATCAGACAGCTGATCTGCGTTTCGTTCCAGTCTGCGAACAGGCTGCTTTGGTATCTTTTCAGCCAGCAAAGCAGATACACCGCCCGGTTCGTCAGCTTATTCAGGTTCGGCTGTGCGGGAGCCGCCGCGTCCGCCTCCATCAAAAGGACGTCCACAAAAGCCCGGACCATCATACGCTGCAGTTCCGGCTGCGCCGGATAACGGATATTAGAGGACAAGTCCAGAATCAGCTGGTCCAGCCTCTGGTAAGAATTGCGCCGGACCGCATGGATTTCTTCCATAGAAGGACGGCCAAGCCCGTCATTGATCACGACCACCTTGCGCCCGCTGTTTTTTAATTCCAGATGAAACTGGTACAGCTCATTTGCATACGTCAGCTTGTCCTCCACCCCGTTGATCCTGCAAAAACAATTGTAGAACAGATTCGGGTCACTGCCCCGCTGCGGGATGCTTTTTTGAATATCCGAAAGCCCGGCTCCTTCGATCCATGCATTCGTACAGCCCTGCCGCTTCGGCAGCTGGCCGTACAGCCTTTCACGGTCGGCAGCCGCCCGGATCTCCTCGCGTATCTGCTTTAGCGAAAATCCCTGCGGAAACGGCTCCATGCCAGGAAGCTTTAATTCATCGGAACGTTTGGAAAACGCGTCCAGCTTTAAATAACCTGCGTCCCCCGCATACTGCAGCAGCACCACGTCACAGCCGGCATTTGACAGGATGGACAGGATCATCAGCTCATACTGGCTGACCGAACCTTCGTACAGGATCTTCGGAATCCTGTTTTCCCCCAGCTGGTTAACGATGCGCTCAAACCGGTAATACAGCCAGCACATGCATTTGATATAAGCGTTTTTGAGCATATGCATGGTCTTTCCCTCTTTTTGCATTACAAACAACGAATCATACAAAGAAAGCGCTACATTTTCCCGCTGATGGTCATTCATCCGCGGCAGCCATTTTTTCAGGCCCGCCCCGATAAATCCCGTACTCAGCTCAAAATCCATGCCCATAACTTCCTCGTAATATGCCAGATTTTTTTCATCCGGATTCGGCAGTTTTCCTTCAATAATCACACCATTCCTGCGTGCGGCCTCATAATACGACCGGATAAACCCGGCTATTTCCTGTGAATACCCATTGATCCGGTAAAAAAAGACTCCTTTGCTTTCCCGTTCGCTTAACGTTTTAAAAAAATCGCTTAGGTCTTGCATCTGAATATGTTTCAACATCTGTCCCACCTTCATTGTCCAAAAATGTAACGTCCACCCATCAAACAGCTCATCCATCAAACGGTTGCCTTAAAACCCCTGAATAAACATCTGAATGCTCTCATACCCAACCGCCAGATTAATATTCTGGCCGCGGTCAAACCCAGCCGTGCTGATGCCGATCACTTCTCCATACATATTTAAAACCGCCCCTCCCGAACTGCCCTGGGAAATCGGCGCCGTAAACTGGATCATATCCACCCCGTCGATCTTGCGGAATCCCGATATAATACCGTCCGAAACCGAATTGAACAGCCCCAGCGGGCTTCCGATCGCCGCAACCGCCTGGCCGCGCACCAGCTTTTTTTCCCCACGGTAAACCGGAATCGGCTCCAGCAGACGGTCAATCCGCAGCAGTGCCAGATCCAGCATCGGATTGTACTTAATCAGTTCATCCGTCCGGTATACCTGATCGTCATTTTCAATACGTACAGAATACGTATCGCCTCCTCTCACCACATGGTCATTCGTAAGTATGTAACCGCCTTTTCCTACCATAATACCAGAACCAGTGCCGAGCACCTCCCCGTTTTGATCATGAACCAGAATCAGAACAATAGATGATGCCAGCGCCGCAAGCTCTTCAAAGCTTTTTTCCCTCCGCAGCCGTCCGGCGCCCTGCACCTGCCTGGCGCCTTGTTCCGCCTGCACCTGCACGGCCTGCTGCCGGTTCTGTGTAGGCGGTGTGTGCTTTTTTCTGCTGCGCTGGGGGATTTTTACAATAACCTTGTTCTGGCCGTTTGTACCAGCGCTGCCTTCCGGCTGCTGCGCCGTTTCCATACAAGCAGCCACCGGAAGCTCTGCCGTACTGAAATCACCGGCCCGCACTTCCGCAGACAGCCCTTTGTACTTATCATGATCCGCAAGATCCCCTTCGCTTTGCAGCAGCAATACATCACAGCCAGTCAGCGTCAGAAAATAATAAAATAAAAACTCCTGTTCTTTTTTCACATTCTGCGCCACGATTTTCAGGCAGCTGTCCCTGCTCCACTGCCGCATACCTCTGCAAACCCTGTCATACCAAAACAGCAGCTTGACTGCAAAATTTTTCCGGATCGACTCTGTCACAGCCGTTTTCCCTTTCAGATACTGTTCCATCGTTTTTCTGCACGCAGCGCCCAGCTGAATCTCCAGCGCTTCCCTTCCCTGCACCGCCAGCTGCGCCGTTACTTTCGTCTGAATCCCCCGCATCCCCGCCGCTGCCCAGCGCTCATAACACGCCGTATAATATGCAACATCCTCCGCATCCGACAGCGCTGCAAGCCTGCTGATCCTTTTGTAAAACAGCGTTCCCGCCTGCATCTGGCTCAGCAGCTTGTGATCCATTTGCAAAATCCGGCTGTCATATGCAGGGCTTCTGCCCAGGATGCGCACAAAAAATACGTCCCTACCGTTTTCCCGGACAGTACCGCGGATATTCATAAAGTCCTCCAGGGAATTTACTTTCACCCTGTTATGCCTGTATGTAACCCATCCTTCCATAATTTCCACCTGCGTCTGTTTTGCTGATTGTACTGATGGTATTTATTTTATCACATGAAGGAATGAGACGCCAGCATTTCATATAAATATAATATTCTTCTATGCAGAGAATGTGTGGCTAGCCGGACGACTCGCGGGCTGGGGATAGGGGATGTGGCTAACCGGACGACTCTGCGGGCTGGGGATAGGGGATGTGGCTAACCGGACGACTCTGCGGGCTTTCGAACACCGGTATTTGTGTTTCTTGTTATGCCGGTGAAATCTGGTTATTGGCTGGTTTTCAAGCACCTGCATCTGCGTTTCTTGAAATGCCGGTGAAATCTGGTTATTGGCAGGTCTTCAAGCACCTGCATCTGCGTTTCTTGTAATGCCGGTGAAATCTGATTATTGGCAAGCTTTCGAACACCTATATTTGTGCCTCTTGTTATGCCGGTGAAAACCAGCCGGATGAGGGGGAAAGGGCCTGGCTTCCGGCGACGTTGG
>CANOET010000256.1 GCA_947564835.1 uncultured Eubacterium sp.
GGGGACGGATGTTTTTTATTTTTTTCTTGCACTCCGCAGCACTCTGCGCTATAATAGGGACAGTTTGAATATTCAAATGCAAGGAAGGTGGCATAACCGCATCCCCAAACCCGTCCCGCTGACAGAGAGAAAAAGTGAGGCGCTGAGAGCTTTTTTCAGAACGGGCAGTTTTCGGATTTCACACCAGAGCAGTCCGGGTCAACAATATCCGCTAAGGCCGGATATCTAAGTAGCCCGGAACGTCCATACACGTTACGTATGTCAAGTGCCTGGAAGTCTGCCGGCAAATTTAGGCTGGCTGCATGGAAACCAGGAAACAGGGTGGTACCGCGGAATAACTTCGTCCCTTTTTGGGGAGGGAGTTTTTTTATGTTCGAAATGATTCGATAAGGAGAATACGTATATGAAGGAAAAACTGCAAAAAATCAGGGAAGAAGCGATCAGCCAGATCCAGTCTTCCAAAGAATTGTCCAAACTGAACGATGTCCGGGTGGCGTTCCTTGGAAAAAAGGGGGAGCTGACGGCTGTATTAAAAGGAATGAAGGACGTGCTGCCGCAGGACCGTCCGGCTGTCGGCCAGCTGGTGAATGAGACCAGGGCTGCGATTGAAGAAATGCTGGAAGAGACGAAGAAGAAGCTGGAAGCGGCTGAACTGGAATTTAAGCTCAAGCAGGAAGTCATTGACGTGACCCTCCCTGCGAAAAAGAACCGTATCGGACACCGCCATCCGAATACGATTGCGCTGGAAGAGGTCGAGCGTATTTTTGTAGGCATGGGCTATGAGGTTGTGGAAGGCCCTGAGGTGGAATATGATTACTATAACTTTGAAGCGTTAAATATCCCGCAGGACCATCCGGCAAAGGATGAACAGGATACGTTTTACATTAACAATAAGATCCTGCTGCGGACTCAGACTTCTCCGGTGCAGGTGCGTACGATGGAGACCCGTCCGCTGCCGATCCGCATGATCGCGCCGGGCAGGGTGTTCCGTTCGGATGAAGTGGACGCGACCCATTCCCCGTCCTTCCATCAGATCGAAGGGATGGTCATTGATAAAAATATTACATTTGCGGATCTGAAAGGGACGCTGGCGGAGTTTGCCAAGGAGCTGTTCGGCAAGGATACGAAGGTGAAATTCCGCCCGCATCATTTCCCGTTCACGGAACCAAGCGCGGAGGTGGATGTGACCTGCTTTAAGTGCGGCGGAAGCGGCTGCCGTTTCTGTAAGGGAAGCGGCTGGATTGAGATCTTAGGGTGCGGCATGATCCACCCGAAGGTGTTAAGGATGAGCGGCATCGACCCTGAGGTTTATTCCGGCTTTGCGTTCGGCGTTGGGCTGGAACGTATCGCGCTGTTAAAGTATGAGATTGATGATATGCGCCTGCTGTATGAAAACGACGACCGGTTTTTGTCGCAGTTTTAACAGATGCAGGCAGAATTTTTAAATATGAAAAAAACTGTCCGCTGAAAAATGCAGGCCGGACGCAGGCTGGTTGTCCGTGTGCAGCTTGGAACGTCAGTTTTTATGAAAATCGGAGGAATGAAGATGAATACTTCTTTAAAGTGGATAAAAGATATGGTGCCGGGGCTTTCTGTATCGCCGCAGGAATATATGGACGCTATGACGCTTTCCGGTACGAAAGCAGAAGGATATGAAGCATTTGATAAAGATCTGGAACGTATTGTGGTCGGACAGATCAAACAAATAACACCGCACCCGGACGCAGATAAGCTGGTTGTCTGCCAGGTGGATGTGGGAGGCAGTGAACCGGTGCAGATCGTAACCGGGGCGCCGAATGTCAAGGAAGGCCAGAAGGTACCGGTCGTACTGGACGGCGGACGCGTGGCGGGCGGCCATGACGGTACAAAGACGGAAGGCGGTATCAGGATCAAAAAAGGGAAGTTAAGGGGCGTTGTTTCGAACGGAATGATGTGTTCCATTGAAGAGCTTGGCTCCGACCGGGATATGTTCCCGGATGCGCCGGAGGAAGGGATCTATATTTTCCCTGACAGCGCGCCGGTCGGTGAGGATGCGGTCCGCCAGCTTGGGCTGGATGATGTAAGTGTGGAATACGAGATTACATCGAACCGTGTAGACTGCTTTAGCGTGATCGGCATTGCCAGGGAAGCAGCTGCCACGTTTGGCCTGCCGTTTCGGCCTCCGGTCGTTCAGCCGACAGGAAACGCGGAGGATGTGAATGCTTATATTCAGGTGCGGGTGGATGATACAGCGCTTTGCCCGCGTTATACGGCTCGTGTCGTAAAAAATATCAAAATCGCGCCGTCGCCGGAATGGATGCAGCGCAGGCTGATGGCACAGGGCATCCGTCCGATCAATAATATTGTGGACATTACAAACTATGTGATGGAAGAATACGGACAGCCGATGCATGCCTATGACCTGGACACGATTGCAGGCAGGCAGATCATTGTCAGGCGTGCGAAAAAGGATGAAAAGTTCGTAACGCTCGACGGCCAGGAGCGGGTGTTGGACGATACGGTTCTGATGATTTGCGACGCAGAGAAACCAGTCGGCATTGCCGGAATTATGGGCGGAGAAAACTCCATGATTACCGAACATGTTACAACGATGCTGTTTGAAGCTGCCTGCTTCGACGGAACGAATATCCGCCGTTCCGCGAAAAAGATCGGCATGCGTACCGATGCTTCCGGCAAATTTGAAAAAGGACTGGACCCGAATAACGCGATGGATGCGATGAACCGCGCCTGCCAGCTGATCGAAGAGCTGGGGGCCGGAGAAGTGGTCGGCGGCGCCGTGGATATTTATCCGCAGAAAAAAGAGGGGAAACGCATTCCGTTTGAACCGGATCAATATAACCGCCTGCTCGGAACAGACATTGCGCCGGAAACGATGCTGGAGTATTTTGCAAAAATAGAATTAGGATATGATAAAACAGCAAATGAAGTGCTGATCCCTTCCTGGAGGCAGGATCTGGAGTGCCGCGCAGATCTGGCAGAGGAAGTGGCGAGATTTTACGGCTATGACAAGATTGGGACGACACTGCCTTCCGGCGAAGCCACGACCGGCAAGCTGTCGTATAAGCTGCGGATCGAAGCGGTTGCCAGGGACGTGGCGGAATATTGCGGTTTTAGCCAGGGGATGGTCTATTCCTTTGAAAGCCCGAAAGTATTTGACAAGCTGCTGCTTCCGGCAGACTCCGATCTGCGCAAAGCAGTCGTAATTGCAAACCCTTTGGGGGAAGATTTCAGCATTATGCGTACCATTTCCCTAAACGGCATGCTGACTTCGCTGGCGACCAATTATAATAGAAGAAACAAAGACGTACGCCTGTATGAGCTTGGCAATATTTACCTGCCAAAGCAGCTGCCGCTTACAGAATTGCCGCAGGAGCGGATGCAGTTTACACTCGGCATGTACGGAGAAGGGGATTTCTACACGTTAAAGGGCGTGATTGAGGAATTTTTACAGCAGGCTGGCATGCATAAAAAGCCAGAGTATGATCCGGATGCCCAAAAACCATTCCTGCATCCGGGCAGGCAGGCTCTGATTTGCTATGACGGAAAAACACTTGGGTATTTCGGCGAGGTGCATCCGACGGTAGCGGCAAATTATTCGATGAAAGAGCGCGTCTATGTGGCGGTGATCGACATGCCGCTGATCGTAGAGTTATCCAGCTTCGACCGGAAATATACCGGCATTGCCAGGTTTCCGGCGGTAACCCGTGACCTTAGCATGGTCTGCCCGAAGCAGATCCTGGCGGGCGACATCGAAAAAATTATTGAAGCAAAGGGCGGAAAAAATCTGGAAAGCTACCGCTTGTTTGATATTTACGAGGGAAATCAAATTAAGATTGGATATAAGTCCATGGCTTATTCGATTGTATTCCGCGCACCGGACCGCACGCTGGACGAAGCGTCCGTCAATGAGCCGGTCAGCCGGATCATCCAGGCATTAGAGGAAAAAGGGATTGAGCTTAGAAAATAGGGGAAGCAGATGAATGTAAAAGACTTTGACTACGAACTTCCGCAGGAGCTGATCGCACAGGATCCGTTAGAAGACCGCTCCAGCTCCAGGCTGATGGTACTGGGGCGGGAGGACGGCTCCATCGAACACCGCGTTTTCCGGGACATTGCAGATTACCTGCATCCCGGGGACTGCCTGGTTATCAACAATACCAAAGTCCTGCCGGCAAGGCTGTACGGCACAAAAGAAGGCACGCAGGCCGGGATTGAGCTGCTGCTGTTAAAACGCCTGACAGACAACCGGTGGGAGACACTTGTAAAACCCGGGAAGAAAGCAAAGCCAGGGACGAAAATTAGATTCGGCGGCGGGCTTTTGACTGGTGAAATCATACAGATCGCAGAAGGAGGCAACCGGGTCATTCAGTTTTCCTATCAGGGGATCTTTGAAGAAATCTTAGACCAGCTGGGCGAAATGCCGCTGCCCCCTTATATTACGCATCACCTGGAAGACAAACAGCGTTACCAGACCGTATATGCCAAAGAAGAAGGCTCCGCGGCAGCTCCGACGGCCGGGCTGCACTTTACCCCGCAGCTGCTTGCGCAGATTAGGGCCAAAGGAGTGGAGATCGCAGAGGTGACGCTGCATGTAGGACTAGGGACCTTCCGCCCGGTAAAGGTGGAAAATATTCTGGACCACCATATGCATGAGGAGTTTTATACCATTACAAAAGAGCAGGCAGAGAAAATCAACCAGGCCAAAGCATCCGGGCACCGTGTCATTGCCGTCGGGACGACAAGCACCCGTACACTGGAGTCGGTGGCGGATGAAGAGGGGTATGTACGGGAAGCGGGCGGGTATACGCAGATTTTTATTTACCCGGGTTATCGGTTCCGCTGTATCGATGCGCTGATTACGAATTTCCATCTGCCGGAATCAACGCTGATCATGCTGGTCAGCGCGCTGGCAGGACGGGAGCATGTGCTGGCGGCTTATGAGGAAGCGGTGCGTAAGAAGTATCGGTTTTTCAGCTTTGGGGATGCGATGCTTGTGGTGTGAGTAAAAAATACGGATGTGAGAAAACCCGCGAAGGCGCAGGAATGCTGTGGATTCGCGGGTTTTTAGCATCAATTTTTTTAACGGCTTTTAGGGCGTTTTTGGAGTGAGATCGTGGGAGGGAATCCCGACGTTAAAAAGCATTGATGTCTTTCAAAAGACGTGACAGGATGGCAAGAAAAGAATTCTTTTGGTTTGAAGGAGAATGATTATGAGAGAGATTCAGACTTACGATGAGGCTGTTAAAACAATAAAGAGCGCTATTTTACAAAGCCAGTACAGCGCTTCAAAAATTGTGAATGAAAAACAGCTTATATTGTATTTTGGAATAGGAAAATACATTTCGCTAAATTCTCGGAATGGTTTTTGGGGGAAAGGTGCGATAGATACAATAAGCCAACGGCTGGATATGGAGTTGCCGGGTCTTAGGGGATTTTCTGCCCGTAATCTCCGATATATGCGTACATTTTATGAAGAATGGAAAATATTGGATCGTTCGCCTATCAGGGTTGAGAACAATGATAATTTGAATTTGGCACATGTGTGTGCCAAATTGCAGAATGAAGAGA
>CANOET010000257.1 GCA_947564835.1 uncultured Eubacterium sp.
CTGTGTAAATGCAGAATGCCTAGGGATTCTTAACATTCTGGAATAGGAGCCGGAAACCAGGCCATTTCCCCCTCATCCGGCGTCCGCATAGCCATTAAAAACGCAGAACAATGTCAAAAGTGTTTCTTTTTTGGCTCATCCAGGCTGGGAAGTATGAGCAGCCGCGGGATAGGGAAGGTTTTTGGGAAATTCTGCGGTGGGTTTGATTAGGATGGAAAAAAGTGGTTAAGATGAAAGCAATGGGACATGATTTCATCAGGCAGGAGGATACAGGCTATGAGGACTTTTTTCCGAAAATATCAGACTTTTTTTGAAACATTGCTGCTGTTATTGATTCTGGCAGGCGGATGCCTGTGGAAATATGAGGAATGGAAGCTGCAGCAGACGCAGCAGGAGATTGCGGGAAAGATTCTCCGTTTCCATGTGCGTGCCAACAGCAACAGCCGTGCGGACCAGGCGTTAAAGCTGAAGGTGCGGGATGCGGTGGGCGCCGTGATGCAGCAGGATTTAGAAGGCGTGGAGGATCGGACACAGTGCGAAAAGATTGTGAGGGAGCAGATGCCGCGGATTATCCGCACGGCAGAGCAGGTAATCGCGCAGGAAGGGTATACCTATCCGGTCACAGCGCAGATCGGAACGGCGGCTTTTCCGCGGAAAACCTATGGAAACTATACGTTTCCGGCAGGCGAATATCAGGCGCTGCATATCGTAATCGGTAGCGGCAAGGGGCGCAACTGGTGGTGCGTGATGTATCCGAACCTTTGTTTTCACGGCGCGGTTTATGAAGTGCAGGATGAAGAGGCAGAAAGGAATTTAAAGCAGGTGCTTTCCGAAGAGGAATACGATGCGGTATTGAAAAGCGGGAAATATAAGATCCGGTTTAAGTATCTGGATTTTTTAAATAAATTCCTGGAATAAGGGGAACGTATATGTGCAAAAGAGCAGTTATCACCGGAGTTACCGGGGCAGTGGGGATGGCGCTGCTTGAGAAATACAAAAGCGAGGGCTGGGAAGTGCTGGCTGTCTGCCGCAAGGGTTCGGCAAGAAACAGCCGGATTGCACCAGATCCGAAGATTACGGTGGCAGAGACGGACATCAGCAGGCTGGATCAGCTGGAAACTGCGGATCCGAAGCCATATGGGGTCTTTTATCATTTGGCATGGGGCGGTACGTTCGGGGCAGGCAGGGAGGATCTTGCGCTGCAGTTAGAAAATATAGAAGGTACTTTAAAAGCGGTAACACTGGCAAAGCGTCTGGGCTGCCATACCTTTATCGGGGCAGGCTCCCAGGCGGAGTACGGGCGCACCGACGCTGTGCTGCGGCCGGATACAGCGGTATTTCCGGAAAGCGGCTACGGCATGGCAAAGCTGTGTGCCGGGCAGATGAGCAGGAAAGCATGCGAACAGCAGGGCCTGCGCCACGTATGGGTGCGTATCCTGAGTGTTTACGGGCCGTACGACGGGGCAGGAACCATGGTAAGTACCGCGCTGCGCCGGATGCTGCAGGGGGAAGACTGCGCATTTACAAAAGCAGAACAGCTATGGGATTTCCTCTACAGCGCAGACGCTGCGGATGCCATGTACCGGATCGGGCAGTGCCCGGTGCATGGGCGGGTGTACTGTCTGGGCAGCGGGAAGGCGCTGCCGTTAAAAGAGTATATTCTGAAAATGAAAGAATTGACCGGATGCAGCGCTGCGGTAAAGTTTGGAGAAATTCCGTACAGCAGCGGACAGGTGATGCATCTGTGCGCAGATATCAGCGATTTGACGCGGGATACCGGTTTTGTTCCGGCAACCGGGTTTGAGGAAGGATTGCGGCAGACGATCCAGTGGATGCAGGAAGATTTCAGGCAACAGAATTGATATTGTGTTGCGCTTTTTTAAGTGGCGATGCGGACGCCGGATGAGGGGGAAAGGGCCTGGCTTCCATGAAATGCAAATTCAGGTGTCGTATAGCCTGCCAATAAGCAGACTCTGCAGGATGTTCAGGTGTTGTAAAGCCCGCAGAGTCGTCCAGTTATCCACATTCCCTGGCAAATCAAAGTGTTTCTTTTCTGGTTCATCCAGGTTAAGGCTTTTATTTGTTTTAGAGAAAATAAGATATAAAGGTATGAAAAGCAGGATAAATGTGTTATATTAGTCATATTAACTCATAAAAGGGGTGTTATTATGGAAAAAAGCTTTTCAGATATTTTTAAACCAGGAGCATATCCGCAAAAGACATATGTATCAAGGCATTCAAATGGCACAAGATATACTTATGAAGAACGTTTAGAACAAAGTCTTTCTATAGAAGGATATTTAACCTATATAGTAGGACCTTCAAAAATTGGAAAAACCGTATTATGTGAAAATGTAATTGGAAGAGAAAATATGGTTTCTATGTCTGGAAATGATTTTTCTAAAGAGCATGATTTTTGGTTCGGAATTGGGAAAAAAATAGGTATTTCAATCACGGCCAGGGTTAGCCAGGAAACATCTGCTGTCTCTGACAGCGAACAAAGGTCAACAATCATCACGAAAAATTATTTTACTACAAAAGATAGAGTCATCCAATATTTTATCGAATATAAAAAAATCCTTGTTTTGGATGATTTTCACTATGCACCATCAGAAACACAGTACGATATAGCATGTCAGCTCAAAGAAGTGATACGTTCCGGATTTAAAGCAGTTGTAATTTCTTTGCCTTATCGTTCTGACGATGCAATTCGTTTAAATCCAGATTTAACCGGAAGGATATCTATTATAGAAATAGAGCCATGGAAGAAGGAAGAATTGGTGAGGATCGCAAATAAGGGTTTTTCTGAGCTGAACTTGACAGTAGAGGAAACTTTTATAACAAAAATGGCAGAAGAAAGTATACAGTCGCCGCAACTAATGCAGTCAATTTGCCTTAATATAGGACTTCTGACAGAAAAGATAGAAGAAATTGCAGAGGCGACGATAGAAGAAAGCTGCAGATTCACTTGTATGAATTTGCCCTATAAGGATGTGGTGCGCATATTAAAAGCAGGGCCGTCAACCCGGGGACAACAGAGATTGAAGTATACACTTAAGGATGGCAGCCAACAGGATATTTATGGCTTAATTTTAAAAATATTAGCGGACAACCCGCCGTTAGTAGAATTAAGAATTAATGAATTAATGGAACGAGTGAAAAATAATTTAAATGATCCTATCATAAAACAGAAGAAAGTAAAAGATTCTTTGAAGAACTGGCAGAAGATGCTGGAACAACAAGGAAGTCTTTATCAGGTGTTGGAGTGGAAGGATGATGCAATCTATATATTGGATCATATGTTCCTGTTCTATATCAGATGGGGATTAGAAAGGAAAGATGATGGATATAGATGATTTAATTGCGGAAGGAGAAGAATTAAAAAAAGTTTTTGAGAAAGAAAAATTACAAAGCAGATACAATTTGTGGTGCCGAAAAGTTAGAATTTATATGAAAAAGGAGGGTTTTACACAACAGGAGAAAGAAAAAGTGAATGTAAAAATGCATTATGTAGAAAACGAGTATTCAGAAAATGATGCGTTAATATCACTAAAAAAATCATTGGGAGATACGATAGAAATTTTAGAAGAAAATGCTTTTATTTATGAAGATAAAACATGCAAACAGAAAGACTTATTATTAATTGAAAAAATATTGGGTAATTTTTATATGCATTATCGAGCGATGTATAGAAACCCGGTACATAAAAAGGGAACGTTAGCAGCCGAAACATTAGATGCAATCCGGATTGGTAATGAATATGATTTGCAGAGAATGCTGTATTCGCTTTTCATTCCAATATTTCCGACGATCAGGCAGGAAGTGTACAGCGATAATGGGTATGGAGGGATGAGAGCAGATCTTTATCTGGATATGTACAATCTTATCATTGAAATAAAATGTACACGCAAAAGCATGAGTGAAAAACAGTTGATAGAAGAATTAGGGGCGGATGGGTTCCATTATTGTGCGGATACTATTTATTTTTTTGTTTTTGATAAAACTCAGACTATAAAAAATCCGGAAGCATTCAAAGAAGCATTTGTAAGAGAGCCGCAGAAGGGTGGAAAAACTGTTAAAGTTTTTATTCTTCAGGCGAATGTGTTTTGATAGTTACATTTACATAAGTCAATTTATAACAATGATGCAAAGGAAGATACATATGAGACAGAAAAAAACAGCAATTCTTATAATCTGCATTGGAAGCAGCAAAACGCTGGCGGATGCACGGAAAATGATAACAGCCGCAGCACGGCAGTTTCCGGATGTGAAATTATACGCAGCAGTGTACAAGGCGTCGCAGCGGCTTATAGCAGACACTAAGCAGCCCGGAGCCGCTGCTTCTGTTAGCGGTCAGACCGGGGAGATACCGGTCTGTGACGGCCTTGCACAGGCTTTGGATCAGGCTGTGGCAGAAGGTGTCCGTATCCTGGCTGTCCAGCCGCTGTATCTGCTGTATGGCATAGCATACAACGGACTTATGGATACGCTGAAGCGTTACCGCAGGCATTTTGACGCTGTTGCTGTCGGAAAGCCGCTGCTTGCAGGGGATGCGGATCTGACAGTTACAGCCCGCGCTTTGACTGGGAAAATGGCTGCCTATGACGATGGGGAAACGGCGGTTTGTCTGATGGGCCATGGGACGGCAGCCGCGGCAAATGATGTTTATGCACAGATGCAGAAAAAATTCCGGGAATCCGGGCACGGGAATTATTATATCGGCACGCTGCATGCGGAGCCGTCGCTTGCCGCGGTGAGAAAAGCGCTGCGTGCTGCGGGGGGTTATCAGAAAGTGGCGCTGGCGCCGTTTATGGTCTTTACGGGCAAGCATGCCTGGGAGGATCTGGCAGGCGGGCAGCCTGGTTCGTGGAAAAGCGTGCTGGAGCGGGAAGGGTATCAGGTATCGTGCGTGCTGGAAGGGCTGGCACAGATGCCGCAGGTGCAAAACATCTATCTGGATCATCTTGCGGCAGCGCTGGATGCTGCGCGCGGACAGGGCAGCGTTCTGCGGTGATCTAAAAAAGAAATTCTAAAACACAACATTTTTATAGAAGATTGTTATCTAAGAGCATTCTATAACAGATCTGCGTTTTTTACAAGCCAAATGAAAAAATTGGATAAAATTGCTAAAAACATCTCCAATATTTACGAATATTTTTAGATGTTATCTACAAAAAAATAGAACTATTTATCATATTCGAAATGAAATATCATGTATATCCGGGCAGCTTTCGTTTCTGCTATTTTTTCACACAAAAATGAAGTCAGTAGCTGAGATTATGAACGAGGCATAGCATGAAGCGTCAGAGCAGGAATGATCGCACGGTACGAAATGCGGACGGCAGGCCGAGGGTTCTGATGGCTGCATCCGTGAGATCGATGATTGGCCAGTTTAATATAAAGAAGAAAACGGGCAACGCATTGTCGGGATAAATACGGAAAATGCGGAGATCAATGAGGGGCTCAGGGAAGGCTTTACATCAGAACAGATAGCAAAAATAGTGGAGAGGACTATTGGAGAGGTAGAAGCTATCAT
>CANOET010000258.1 GCA_947564835.1 uncultured Eubacterium sp.
AGGAATACCTCTTGCAGTTTAATTCACCGTTATTTATGCAATGCAGTACTAGGCGACGCGCCCGGACGGTGCCACTATGTAAATGCAGAATGCCTAGGGATTCTTAACATTCTGGAATAGGAGCCGGAAGCCAGGCCCTTTCCCCCTCATCCGGCGTCCGGACATCCACCCCCCTCCCCCTTTCCGCCAGCAAAAACACATCCAGCCATCCAAAAATAAAAAAATCGGAGAACCAGCAAAAATGAATAACGAAACAAACAACCTCACTGATCAAAAACCAGTAATCCCAGCAAACAAAAAAGTCACCTTGACAGAAGTGAAAGACTATGTCACAAAATCCAACCTTCCCTCCAGCGACTACGTCATCAATCCTTATGTCGGATGCCCGCATGGATGCAAATATTGCTATGCGTCTTTTATGAAACGTTTTACCGGACACCGGGAAGCATGGGGGACGTTTTTGGATGTAAAGACCTGTACAAAACCAATCAGCAGGAAACGGCTGCGCGGCAAGAGCGTATTCTTGTCTTCGGTGACAGACTGTTACAATCCTTATGAAGAGCAATACGGCGTTACCCGCCAGATCCTAACACAGCTGGCGGAGATCGACTGCAGTGTATCGATTGCTACGAAATCAGATTTGATTTTAAGGGATATTGATCTGCTGCAGAGGTTTCCTCATTTAACGGTGTCTATTTCCATAAATACCGCAGATGAAAATTTTAAAAACGATATGGATCGTGCAAGCAGCATCGCGGACAGGCTGCATGCTCTTAAAGTATTGCATGAACATGGAATCTGCACGGTTTTGTTTATGTCCCCGATTTTTCCGGGTATTACGGATTTTCGGGAAATTGTGGAATTAAGCGCTGCGTATACGGATGAATATTGGTTTGAAAATCTGAACCTGCGCGGAAATTATAAGGAAGTAATTCTTTCTTATATTGCAGATCAGTATCCGCACTTGAGAGAACTGTACGGTGAGATTTACCAGAAGGGAAATATGGCATACTGGGAACATCTGGCTGAGGACATCGAAGCGTATTGCGGGGAACATGCCATCCGGCATCAGAATTATTTTTATCATGAAAAGCTGGTAAAAAATACAAAAAGCGGGCAATAAGGAGTGCGATCATATGATCAGGAAAACATGAACGCCAGGAATTACCGCAAAATCCTATAGATCTGCTTTTGTCACGAAGTTCAGATCTGCTTTTGACCTGGAATCCTGCAGATCTGCTTTTGCCGCGAAGTCCTACAAATCTGCTTTTGACCTGGAATCCTGTAGATCTGCTTTTGACCCGGAATCCTGCAGATCTGCTTTTAACCTGGAATCCTGTAGATCTGTTTTTAACACGAACTGCCAGCGGATCGCTGGCAGTTCTGTATTGTCTTAAGCCTGGTTACAAACACGGCTTTACAGCTTATTTCCAGTAGCAGTAACGCATATCATATAATGTAACGGTCCCGTCTTTTGCAGCCGCACAGATTTTATCCAGACAAGATGAAAAATCAGCTGTTCCAAATGCAGCTACACAGTCTGAATAGCGGAATTTTACATAATAATGTCCGTTGGCCTCGCCCTCCTCAAAGGAAGGTACGCGGATCCAGCCGGAGTCTCCCCTGCTTAGATCCTGCAGGATCAGATCCAGCTTCTGATAATCACCGCCGTATTCTGCATAAAAATATCCGTTGTCTGTCATGCAGGCTGCCGGGAACCAGCCTCCGCATTTTGTTGTTTCGGTCCAGGCTGCCGTTCCCCAGTTAGAAGCGCTTGTTTTTCCATGGAACATGCAGACGGAATCATCCTCATAGGTAAGCAGATATACGGTAATCGGGGATTCTTTGGCACCTACATAGATCCGGTCCAGCTGGCCGGCAAAGTTTGTACCGAATGCTGCTGTACAATTGATATAAGGATATTCGGCATAGCGTCTGCCGTTTATGCTGCCGGTTTCACTGGCGGAGATTTTCGCCCATTCCTTTCCGCCGCTGGTGCTTTGAAAAATCAGTTCCGGAGCATCTTCCATGCCGCTGTATTCGACATAAAAATAGGATTCCGGTACAAGCAATGCAGGGTCAAAGCTTCCGCCCTGGCGGGAGGTACCTATATTTACGGCCTGCTTCCAGCTGGAAGCGGTTGCCTGTCCGCTGAAAAGGACATTTTGGTCGGATGTTTGATTGTAAGCGTTGATGATGTTGTCTGCAATTTTCCCGGTAAAAGTCAGATTGTACCGGTCAAAAATACCGAAGTGCTCCCCGCCTTTTCCAAAAACATGGTTGTCCCACCAGACGCTTGGAATGCCGTAGCTGTTTGCCATTCCTGCGAAAACGGATGCGTAAGTCTCGCGGTCTGACAGGTTGTCTTTATCCGTAGCGCCAAATTCGCCGATATATACAGGAATCTGTTTGCTGATAAAAAATTCATACAGCCTGTCAAAAACTGGCTGCAGTTCTTCCCGGTCAGCATCTCTCCAGTCCGAATGCCCTTCGGCTTCGTAAGCAAAATCCCACGGAAGGTAGGCATGGACAGAAACGGCAATCATGTCGTCTTCAGCGCATATTTTTTCCCATCCGCGTACTTTTATCTCATCCGGTGATGCGCAATAGGTTGGAAGCGAAATCAGGCGGATGCTGTTGTTACCGCCGGCAGCGCGGATCGCATCGCGTGCAGCCTCGTTGCATTCATTGACACATTTGTATAATTCCGAATTGCCAGTCCAGTCTTCGCCGCTTCTCGGCTCGTTATTCACTTCAAAAATCAGCCTGTCCCCATATTTTTGAAAACGCGTGGCAATCTGCGTCCAAATGGATCTCAGCTCGTTTTTGATGTTTTCTTTTTCCTGCCAGTCTGCAGAGGCCTTTGTCTGCAGGTCATTGTGATGGACATTCAAAATCACGTACATACCATTAGAAAGGCCATAATTTACCACCTCTTCCACACGATCCATATAGTCTTTGGAAATCGTATAGGAAGACGGATCCGAATAGTTGTCATCCCAGCGCGTCGGTACGCGGAGTGTCCGGAATCCTTTTGCGGCAATTGCGTCTATCATAGGTTTTGTAATGGTCGGGTTGCCCCAGTAAGTTTCGTTGTAATCGGATTCCAGTGAATTTCCAAGATTCCAGCCCGCTTTCATATCCTTGGTGATCTGGAATGCGCTCATGCCGCGTACCTCAGAAGCGTATTCGCTCTCCGGAATACCGTCTTTCGCATAGACGCTCTGCTTCGTTGCCAGAATGGCTGCACAGCAGGCAAAAATCCCGAGCGCTGCCGCCAGCTTCTGAAAATGATGTTTTCTTTGTGCCATATCGTATCCTCCTTTAATAATTTGATGTGCTGTTTCCGGTGCTTGGAAACATTCTTTAGAGATACTACAGTTATAACACAAAGAAAAAGATAACTATACATATAATTTTAGAGGTGTTTTACTGTTATAATTTGAGATTGTGGTTCTATGACGGATAAAGGCGCCTGAACCTGTGGTTACAAATATTCCTCCCGATTGCAGATCTTTAGATTTTCCAGCACCATTTTAATATCCGGCGCACTCCCTTTGTCACAAATCAGTGTCGCATCCTCTGTATCTACAATAATCAGGTCTTCCAGCCCCACAGCCGCAATCAGTTTTTTCCCGCCCTGAATAATATTGTTTTTGCTGTGGATCGTTATAATATTCCCCTTTACCACATTTCCGCTTTCATTCGATTTCTGAATCCGCTCCACAGCCAGCCATGAACCGACGTCGTCCCATCCGAATACCCCCGGAAGGATATAGATATTGCGCGCCTTTTCCATAATGCCGTAATCAATTGACACAGATTCCAGCTCCGGAAATATTTTTTCCAGCGTCATTTCCTGCTTGTCCGTTCCGATAGATGCACGTATCGTATGGAGCCCGTCATACAGATCCGGAAGAAACTGTTGCATATTATGCAGGATCGTAGACACCTTCCAGATAAACATGCCGCTGTTCCACAAATATTCCTCCGTCTCCAGGTATTCCTTTGCCGTCTGGATATCCGGCTTTTCTACAAAACGGTCTACCACATAGGCATTGCCCTCCGCTTCCTCCGGCCGGAATTTAATGTAGCCGTAGCCGGTTTCAGGATAATCCGGCGTTATGCCGATGGTCACGAGGTTTTCCCCCTGCTGCGCGATTCTGCAGCCATCCTTTAAAGCATTTAAAAACATCTGGTTGTATTTGATCAGATGATCGGACGGCAGCACCATCATCAGCGCATCCTCATATTTTTCCGCCATATGAACCGCGCCCAGCCCAATGCAGGGAGCGGTATTCCTGCCGACCGGCTCGCACAGGATATTTTCCGGCGGAATTTCCGGCAGCTGCTCCAGCACCAGGTCCCGGTAGCCCCGGTTGGTAGATATAAAAATATCTTCCATCGCAATCATCGGACGGATACGTTCCACGGTAAGCTGGATCATAGTCCTGCCATCCTCGGTTAAGGATAAAAACTGTTTCGGAAGGCTTTTGCGGCTCTTCGGCCAGAACCGTTCGCCGCGCCCGCCTGCCATAATTAATGCGGTTTTTTTCATAAATTTGAACCTCTCATTTCTATCTTTCTTCAAAATCTGCACTCATTGCTGTTTTTTTATACAAAAAGTTTACCATAAGAAGTATTTTGCCGTAAAAATTTTGTAACAGTTCAGGCAGGTCTGCGCGTTAACCGCGCTGACCGTATGAAAACGTAGTGGTTTATGGCATTCGGCCCATCGCGCAGCGATTTCCAATGGCCGGATGCGTAACAGTTCCATGGGTTATCTGAACTGTTACAAAATTTTAGTTGGGCATTCTATTTAAATGCCCAGAATTTATTTATCAAAAAATTAATCGGTACGTTAATAACCAGGTTAAACACCGGAGCGATAAACTCTGAAATATGAAGCACCTGCACCAGAAGGTACAAAAGCAGCGTATTTAAAAACAGGCCGGTAAAGGAATAGGAGACATAGGTTTTTAACAATGCCTTCCACAAAGAACGCTTCTTTCCTTCCTGCGGCCGGAAAACCATCTTATTATTCCAGTAAAAGGACCATAACACGCTCAGTACAAAAGAAATGACCTGTGCAGCAAGATAATCAGCTCCAGTAAGCCATCCGGCTGAGCGGAAGGCAAGCAGGCTTGTCATATACAGAACGTAGGAGATCACGGTATTGCTTACACCCACAATTCCGAATTTTACAAACTGCAAAAACGCGGATACCGTTTCATTCGTAAGATCCTTTCCGATCCCTTTATACAGCACTTTTAAAACAAGAAAAACTGCCTGTGCTATAAATTCCCATACACTTTTTCCGATTTGCTGCATCTTTTCTTCCTTTCCATAATACTTTCTGGTTAGCCGGGGGATGTGGCTAACCGGACGACTCTGCGGGCTGTGGACCGGGGGGGGGGATGTGGCTAACCGGACGACTCTGCGGGCTGTGGACCGGGGACGCGCCGGGAGACACACCTTGGG
>CANOET010000259.1 GCA_947564835.1 uncultured Eubacterium sp.
CCCAAGGTGTGTCTCCCGGCGCGTCCCCTGGCCACAGCCCGCAGAGTCGTCCGGTGAGCCACATCCCCCGGCTATCCAAGATCTTTCGGGAAACCAATCAAAAACGCAACACAATGTCAAAAGTGTTTCTCTTCTGGTTTATCCAGGTTAGGGTGTATCAATTTTAGTTTTTGAGTGTATATGCATTGCTTATGCGATTTTATATAGCTGTCAGAGCTTTAAGTCCAGATACACATGATCTTTTTCGTCCTGGTCAATTCCCAGATAGCGCTTGGTTATCTGATAGGAAGAGTGGTTGTATATGTCCATTAACAGTACGGGTGATATGCCTTGCTGCCATGCGTGGTAGCCGAAGGTTTTGCGCAGGGAGTGGCAGCTGATGTGATCGGCATGCATGGATTCGCGGGCGGCGTTGCGGACGATGCGGAATGCCTGTGAGTGGGATATGGGAGCGGCCGGGTCTGTTCTTTTGGAAAAGATAAAATCCTGCGGGTTCGGTTTGCGGCTGCTCTTGAGGGATTCCAGGGCTTCGATTACGTGCAGGTAGAGGGCTACCATTTTGTGTTTGTTGGTTTTTTGCTCCAGTATGTTCAGGTGTTTTTTGAAGATGTTCATGGAGAAATCAAAAACATCTTTCCAGTGCAGTTTGAGAATATCACTGATTCGTAAGGCGGTGTGAAGCCCCAGGATGATTAATGCCTGGTTCCGCGGATTTGGATGTGCTGTTTTGTAATATGCCATGAATTGTTTTAAGTCTTCTTTGCTTTTTATCGGTTGTGTAGTTGACATTTTTCCTGCTTTCCGGCAGTCTTTCACTGCCTTTTTATTATACATTATAATCATAATTGGCTATTCAGAAAGCGAAATTTTTTGGATCATGGTGTTCTGATTGAAAAATTGTACAATTTGTATTATAATGTCCCTGAATTGTGAGTGAGGTGGAAGGAATGCTGCGTATCGCCATTTGTGATGATGATCAGGCAGCGGTTTTGGCGCATAAGGGGATTGTGGAGGATTGTCTGAAACAATGCGGGAGTATCGGTGAGATTGAACTTTATACGGATAGTGATCAGTTATTTTATGATATCGCTGAAGACCAATTTTTTTATGATTTGATTTTGCTGGATATTGAGATGCCGAAGTGTACAGGGATGGAGATTGCAAAAAAGCTGAAGCCGTATTTGCCGAATGTCAAAATTATTTTTATTACTTCACATATTGAGTATGCAATTGATGCGTTTGAATTATCTATTTTCCGGTATGTGCCGAAGGATGCGGTGGAGCAGCGGCTGTTTGCGGCGGTTCAGGATGCGGTGAAGCTGCTGGAGCTGGAGGATGGAAAAGCTTATAGGATTCAGACAAACAGCCGCTTGGAAAAAATTCCGTTTCGGGATATTTATTATATTGAACGGGAAGGGAAGAACGCGCGTATTTCAGCTGCAGGAGGGGTATCGAAAGTGCGTAAGAGCCTGCAGCAGGTGTATGAAGAACTGGGCGCGGAGGAATTTATTTATATCGACCGGGGATGTATTGTGAACCTGATTCATATTATGCAGGTCAAAGATGGTATGGCGGTGCTGAAAAATGGGAAGCAGCTTGCAATCAGCCGTTCTCATTTGCAGGAAGTCAAAGAGCAGATCAACCTTTATTGGGGGACACATATATGAAAGATTTGCTGATTCTGGCGTCTGGCTTTGCAGCCGCAGCTGTGAGGGCTGGTGTATTTCTGTTAGTTGTGTTCCGTCTGAAGCTGGCGAAGAAGCCGGGGATCAGAAGTGCAGCGGCAGTATTTGCCGGAGCTGCTGTAGTCACTGTTATCTTTTCCAGGTTGTCCGGAGTGGAACTGCCGGATTTTTATCATATAATTACAGAGGCGGCCTGGTTTGCGGCCTGTGTCAGCCGTTTTCAGGAAGCGGATTTTCGGATGAGCCTGTTTACCGCGGTCTTTTATGAGATTTCGGTCTGGTTCTGGCAATTTCTGGTGGCAGCTTGGGCAGGTGTATGGTTTCATGCGGCAAAATTTCCAGCGTATCATACAAGCGGAGGCCAGATGGCGGCCTGGCTGTTTTATGCGCTGCTGGCTGCTGCTGCATGGTATCTATGGAAACATCCGGATCTGTCAGGAGAGAAAGCATTCCGTTACGTGTCGGTTCTTGTTGTGGTGGGATTTATGGCAGTGATTACATTGTCACAGCAGACAGCTCTTGCGGTTGCAGATGATACGCTGGAGATGTGGACGATTTTAGCGGTTATTTTAATGATGTCAGTGCTGGTGTTCCGTATGAACAGGCAATATGAGATGGAAAAGGAGCTGGCAAGGCTGAAATCGGAACAGGCAGCGCTGTTGGAACGGGATTATACGGCTTTGAACCGTGCTTACGCAGTGAATGCGAAGCTGTTTCATGACTTTCATAATCATATCGGTGCATTGCGGCAGCTACTGTTACATCAAAAACCGGAGGATGCCCTGCGGTATCTGGATGAGCTGCAGGCGCCTGTCCGTGAAATGACGAACACCGTATGGACTGGCGACGATACGGTAGATTATCTGATTAACAGCAAAGCCCGGGCAGCAGAAGAAGACGGGGTGTTATACCAGGCGCAGGTTGAATTTCCGCGCCATACAAATCTGAGGAGTGCGGACCTGTGCGCGATTGTGGGGAATCTTTTGGATAATGCACTGGAGGCTGCGCGCCAGGTTCCGGAAAATAAGGAGCGGTTTGTACGGCTTACGATCCGCAGGATTCATCAGATGCTGGTGATTAAGGTAGAAAACAGTTTTTGGGTGCAGCCGGTGGAAGAGAATGGAGGGCTGAGGACGTCGAAGGAGGAGTGCGGGCTGCATGGGTGGGGGTTAAAAAGTGCGATGGCGGCTGCTGAAAAGTATGACGGGATGGTGCAGACTTCTTATGCGGGGTGTATCTTTCGGGCTGTTGCTACTTTGTCGTATCAGAGTGTATCTGTGTGAGTTTGCATGGCTAACCGGACGACTCTGCGGCTAACCAGCATCTTTCGCATAGCCAATAATAAACGCAACCCAATGTCAAAAGCATCTCAATACTGCCCGCATCAATACCAAAAGCACCCAACCAGCAATAAAGCAACTTCAATTCCCAGCAAAAGCATCAGCACCGGCAAAACCGCCGGCAATGCCCCAACTGCCCCCGCCAGCAAAAGCATAACCACCGGAACGATATATTTTCGCGGATGGTGCCATAAATCACTCTCAATCTTCCATCCTCTGATCGGATAAAACCACTCCAACAATATCGAACAGACTGCACTTTGCATAGAAAAGAAACCGGCTGCCGCAATCATCCAGGCAGTTACACCGCCATTTTGTATCTGAATGCTGCAGAGAAAAATAGTATCTGCAATCATATTGCTAAAGAAAATAAACAGACAATATGGAATACAGAATTTTTTCTTCTGTCCCGGCAGAAAACGGACTGCCTGCTCTAAAGCTGGATCGCAGGACAGCAGAATACAAATCGGTGTATTTAAGGAAAGGATGGCAAAACCAACCGGTGCAGCGAAAAGGATTCCGGTCCTGGTTTGTATGAAAAACAATGGTAATACACAAGCTGCACACCACATAACGGCTGTATTTATGATATAATTTTTGTGACAGTTCAAATAGCGCATAAGATATACGCAAACGGAATCGCGGTATCGTCCAGTTACTGTGCAATGGCTTTCTTTTTCCTGCAAATAGAAAGAATATCCGTCTGCAGATTGTAAAATCAACGCGGAAAAAATCCCGTTAACGAGCAGAAAAACGAGGAACCATGGACGATTTCCTAAAAACAAAATTGCGGCGGCTAATGATGTAAGCCAAAGGATTCCTGCATACCAGTATTTTTTCAAAGAACAGACCGCGCCTGTCAACAAGATTGCATTTACTGCACAAACAATACCAGTGGTAATTGCACCTGGTTTTTGAGCGGATACGGCCAGTAAAACTGCCAGGAGCGTGCCGGTCTTTGTTACGAAGGTGTAGATTCCTAACACAAACACATAAGAATATACAAATTCATGATTTTCGAACGGAAGCATAAACAAATTCTGCATATACACGGCATTGTCCTGTGAAGAAAGGGCTTGCCACATGACACCGGCGGTCAGGGAACTGATCATTAAATAGAAAATAACCGGTGCAATTTCAACCCTGAAACCAGAACTGTGCAATCCGCCATACAGAATCAGATTGACAATGATAGCCTGGATTAGCTTTTCATATTTTACTCCGAATAATTTTTTAGCAAAAGCTCTTAATATCATGTTCATAATGCAAAGCCTCCCGTATTCTGGATGCGTCGATTTGTTCCTGTTCAAAAGTATGCCGGATTTTCCCGTTTTCCAGTACCAGTACCCGGTCGGAAGTCAGTGTGATACTTTCTAAAATGTGTGAGGAAAACAGGATTGTCCCATACTTCTTGTATCCGGCGATTTTCTTATATAAATACTCAGTACTTTCATAATCCAATCCATTTACCGGTTCATCCAGTAAAAGCAGTTCTGGTTTCAATGCAAATGCGGTAATCAAAAAAGCTTTTTTCCGATTCCCGGTCGACAGATCTTTGAAGAGCTGTTCTGCATGATTCTCAAAATGAAATCCTTGTATCAGCTCCGTTACATCTGTCAATTCTTTTTTATAAGCAGAAGCAGTATACGATAAATATTCCCTGAATGTAAAATACTGAAAGGAATTGTCTTCTGCAAATACGGTATAGCGGTGTCTCTTAAACTCCTGGCTCCGCGGATTCACCGTCTGGCTGTAAAAACGGATATCATCGGAATGATAAGAGGCCATAAGCCCGGACAACACTTTTAAAAAGGTTGTTTTTCCGGCACCGTTCAGCCCGATCAGACCTGCCACTTCATGTTCCGGTAATTCTAGCGTAAAATCCGATAATACGGCTTTCTTTTTGCTGTACCATGCATGCAGATTTTTAACCGTCAAAAGAGGTGTTTTCTTATCGGTGTCTATAACAGTTGATTTTCTATCAGGCATTCCCATTTTACTTTCCCCCTTTGGTATCCCTTTCTTTTTTCCATACAGCATAGGCACTGTATAAAAATACTCCGCTCAAAATAACGTAAAGTCCTGCTGTTTCCAAGCTTCCGGATATACCGCTTATTACAGCCACTGCCAGCCAGATCAGAACCATGATTCCCCGTATATATACATGACGCATAATGATTACCTCCTGAAATTGTTTTTTTGATTTTCTGCTTATAGCATAAACGAAAAAAGCTGCTTGTGCGAAAGTGTCCGCAATCGGTATTTTTTTGACCGCGAAAAGATGTTAGGTGGTTTTTTGGACATGTCTATGGGGTGTTGCGTTTTTGGGATTTCCGAAAGAGTCTGGTCAGCCAGGGGGGATGTGGCTGGCCGGACGACTCTGGGGGCTGCGGACCGGGGACGCGCCGGGAGACACACCTTGGGCGGACTGGGGCAACGCTGCGGT
>CANOET010000260.1 GCA_947564835.1 uncultured Eubacterium sp.
CACCGCAGCGTTGCCCCAGTCCGCCCAAGGTGTGTCTCCCGGCGCGTCCTCTGGCTCCAGCCCGCAGAGTCGTCCGGTGAGCCATAACCCCAGCCCGCAGAGTCGTCCGGTGAGCCATAACCCCAGCCCGCAAAGTCGTCCGGCAAGCCACAACCCCTGGCCAATCAAAATCTATCGGGAAGCCAAAAACGCAACACAATGTCAAAAGTGTGTTGCGTAAGAAAGCGTTTTAAAAACCGGATCCTGATCAATCAGAAGGAGACTGTCTCAATGTGTTGCATTTTTGTGTTTCAATATTCCAATTTATAATATAAATATTCTGTGCCGCCTTGTATATTCATATATGGGATCATAATCCCATAGGCAGTGTACGCCTGCGGAACGCAGCAGATAACGGTCTTTTTTAGGATACTGCCGGATGTTAGAGGTATGTCGGTGTCAAATACAGACACATCTGAAACAAACCTTTCTGCTGCAGCTTCGGTATTATCTCCAAAAGTTCTGCTTTTCATTGTCGAATACAGCTGCAGTGGAAATCTGACAGCGGAGAAGGAGATATGGTCATCCGGATCCAAGGATGTCTCTTTACCGATTAGAATCTCATAATGGAGCATAACATATTCATCGTTTGCAGTGAGGGGCTGCGGTTGAAATTGGGATGTTATATGGTTGGCTTCCATAAACTGCTTCATATGCTGTTCTATGGTTTCTGTATCTCTGGTAAGTTCTGTAAATCTGATGTATGCCGGAATGACGGTGTTTTTTTCGGAAATAAGATCCAGTTTTGCCCATTCCTTTAACGGCAGCGGTGTTTGCCAGGTTGTGTGAAGATTATAGTATGAAATGCCGTTTTCTTCTATTTGATTTGTCTGGTTCAGTTTTTCCAGATCGAGCGGTTTGGAAACCATATCTTCATCCGGTAAAGGTGCCTGGTTTGTGTCTGCGGATTGATCCTGCCGGGCATCTTCTGTTTGTGTTTTGCTTTCCTGTGCTTCTGTTTGTTGTGCAGTATCCTGATCCGATTCTTCGTTAGATGGATTTTTTTCATCCTGGACGGTTGCATTTGAATCGTTTTTAGAAGAACAGCCTGCTGCGGTGCTTACGGATATGCATAGAATAAAAAGCAGTATCTGTATTCCTGGTTTTGTGTTGCGGCAAAGTTTTATCCTTTTCATATGTTACCTCCTCAAAGATTTCATTATGGGTGGGCGTGGTTGTTATTGCCTGTGTTGTTTGTGGATTTTTTTTATTATATCATTTAGTATGGTATATGAAAACTATTATTTACCTAAAAAATGAGATTTTTTAATTGTAAATGAAACTTGTTGGAAAGATTGTTAGTTTTGTATATTAAGATAGTGACTATTTATGAAAAATTTTGCGATGGTTGAAAGAGGGGGTGGGTCTATAAGCGGGAACTTACACACAAAATGAAACAATTCGGACAGAGCGGGGATTGGATGGGAGCCCGGACACTGTTTTCTGGCTGGCGATGCATGATCCGGATACCGCTTTTTTCTGGCTTGACATGATCTGAAATCAGGTATTTACACGTCCTGATCTGGATGAACCAGAAAACAAACAGCACTTTTACTAAAAAATCTGTAATCAAAGGCTAAAAAAATATCTATTTAAGTAAAATTCACAAATTTATCCAAATAAACATCCAAATATTGACTAATTAGTAGCTAAAATATATAATGAGATAAAGTTAAAAAATCTATGCATAGAGAAAAATTAATTTTATTTTAAGAACTGTTTTGGAGGGCATTCATTTATGAAAAGACCAATGTATTTCAGAAGGTATTTCACGAAGAGAGGAGCTGCATTTTCCATGGCAGCAGTGCTTGGGGCATCAGGAATCCCGCTGGCGGGGCTTATGCCGGCGGTACAGGTCTGTGCGGCAGATACGGTGCAGGCAGCGGAAGGAACAGACGGGGCATCTGCCGGGAACCAGCAGGCTGGCGCAAAAGAGCCGGAAGTGCTGGCCGGATCTGATTTTAATACAGGCATTGACGGCTGGTATTATGGCGCTGGCTGGGAATATGATTACTCTGCTAAGGATACTTCATCGGTAGAAGCAGAGGACGGGCAGTTAAAGTTTACGGTGGACTATTCCAAGGATCAGGATAAAGGATGGTCGCAGGCGACGGCTGTCTGGGAGCCAAAGGACGGCAAGGGATGGAACTTGTCCGGCGCTACAGCGGTTACCATGGACGTGACCTATGATCCGTCCAAAATGACAACCGGCTCTTTTGCGCTCAAAGTATTTTGTGATGAAGGGCTGGATGCCAATGCGGATGTGGATTTTGCAAGTGCAAAGGATCTGGCGGACGGGCGCAGGCAGGTACCGGTCAGTATTTCATTTGAAGCGTTAGGCGCCAAGGCTTCGGACGTAAAGAAATTTGCTGTCCAGCTGATCGGAAAAAATACGGACTATCAGGGAGCCGTCTGGCTTGACAATCTTGCCATTACAAAAGAGCCGGAAGCAGACACTTCCGTAGATTCGACGGTCAAAGCAAAGGCAGCGGATACCCAGCAGGTACAGGTATCCGGCAAACAGCTGGTGACACAGAAAAAAGACGGCAGTACGCAAAAAACAGCGCTTGCGTCCACCGTATCCCTGGCGGATCCTTCTGCGAATGCGTCCGTAAGGCGTGTATATGCCTATCTGCAGGCAGTCGGCGCTTCGGACAGCGTGATTTACGGGCATCAGAACGACATTTCCCATAAGGCGGGCAGTGCGGAACTGACCAATTCTGACACAAAAGATGTGACAGGCTCCATTTCCGGCGTTTTCGGCATTGATACCCTTTCCTTAACCGGAAATGAATACAGTGCAGAACGATATAATGAAGAATATCACAAAAATCTGGAACTGACACCGGAAAACAACGTAAAAGCTGCCGCCATGCTGACAAATGAAGCGATCCAGGAAGGCGCAATCGTAACATTATCAGCCCATATGCCGAATTTTGCGAACGTAAAAGAAAATCCGGACTACCAAAGCGGCCAGCCAACTTACGCAAAATACGATTTCAGCGGATACACCCCGAACGATACGACAAACGATCCTATGAACCAGATCCTGCCGGGCGGGGCATACAACAAAGTATATACCGCTTATCTGGATATGGTCGCAGACTATGCAAAACAGGTCAAAGGCGCCGTATTATTCCGTCCGTTCCATGAAAATACCGGAAGCTGGTTCTGGTGGGGCGCAGCATTCTGTGACCCGGAAACGTATAAAAATGTATACCGTTATACAGTGGAATATCTGCGCGATACCAAGGATGTCCATAATATGCTCTACGAATACGGCCCTGGCAGCGAAGCGGAGAGCGTGGAAGAATACAGCGAACGCTATCCGGGCGATGCCTATGTCGATCTTGTAGGCTTCGATATGTACGACCGCGCGCCTGCGGATGACGGTGTATTTATGACTCAGTTCAAAAAAGAACTCGGTATTGTGGAAAGCTTTGCAAAACAGCATAAAAAGCTGGTTGCTGTCACAGAAACAGGGGCAGCCAATGATGCAGCGCCTGGCGATAACCAGACCGCATTGCTTAAAAAAGACAACGGCAATAAAGACTGGTACAACCAGATACTGGACATTATATCCGGATCCGAAGCGTCTTACTATCTGCTTTGGGCAAATTTCAGCAAAAAAGACGGCTTCTATACCCCTTATGTCGATGCGGTAAATGCGGACGGCAGCCTGCACGGGCATGAAATGCTGGACAATTTTATTGATTTTTACAATGACAGCAGAAGCATCTTTGCAGCCAACCAGAAAGAAGCGCTCACAACCGGGGCCATCGGCAAAGTGACGGCAAAAGCAGCCGTATCCGGAGCCAAAGGCTATCTGACAAGCCCGCTCGGCGGCACAAGAATCTTAAAAGCGTCTGCCATCAAAGCAAAAATCACCGGCGCTGACGCAAAGACCAAGCTGCTGATCGTAGCAAAGACAGAAAAAGGCAAAGTAAAACTAACGCCGAAAGCGGACGGCAAAGGAATGTATACAGCAAAACTGACGGCAAAGCAGTTAAAGACACTCGGCAAAAATGTCGGTACACTGACACTTTACATCAATGACAAACGTGTACAAAGATACTCTGTCATTTACAATATACAGGCGCCAAAAGAAGATCCATACCTGATCGACGGCTTTGAGAATTATTACGGTGTCAATGACCAGCTGACAGGCGCATGGACGGTAAATACCGACAGTGACTGTAAGGTTACGCTTTCTCTGACAAAGAGCAAAAAATCTGAGGGCGATTACGGCCTGGCATTTGCATACGACGAAACAGACAAAGGCTGGGGCGGTGCAACCATTTCCAAGGAAGTGGACTGGTCAGACTGTAACGCACTGCGGTTTTATATGGTGCCAGACGGCAAAAACCAAAAGACAGTGATCCAGATCAATGCAAATGGTGTAACATATGAAACCTACCTGCAGGAATATGAAGCTTACCGTGCAAACGGCGCGAAACCGGTGCTTGTTACAATTCCGTTTACGGACTTCTGTCAGAGGGATACCGAAGGAAATCCGAAAGGCGGGCTTGTAGATGACTGCAAGAGCATACAGTCGTTTGGGCTGTGGGTGAATGCGATTGCGGATTCGGAAGCAGTTTCTGACGGAAGAGTTTCCGGAACGCTGTATTACGATCAGATTACGGCTGTAAAAAGCGATGAGACGGAAGCAAGTTTTGTGGCAGCTGAGTAAGTGCTGGCGAAGTTAGGTACTCACTCAAAGACGAAATTTTGAGCAAAGTGGCAAAATTTTGGTATTGGGCGGCGGAATTGACATTGTGTTGCGTTTTTTAGTGGCTATGCGGACGCCGGGTGAGGGGGAAATGGCCAGGCCCCCGGCTCCTATTCCAGAATGTTAAGAATCCCTAGGCATTCTGCATTTACACAGTGGCACCGTCCGGGCGCGCCGCCTAGTTCGCCCTGGCTAAACGCCAGAAGCTAAAGGCGCCGCTGGGCTCCGCTCCTGATTTAACGAGCAGAATACCAAGGGCTTCTAAACATTCCTCCAACGTCGCCGGGGGCCTGGCCATTTCCCCCTCACCCGGCTGGTTTTCACAGGCATTACATTCAGATCTGCGAACATTTTTAGGGAAACGGCCCCTTCTCTACGCATTCAGCTGTTTTCGCCAGCTTTACATGGAACTGGATTTGAGGTATTGTAAAGCCTGCTAATAACCAGACTTTCAGCAGCTTTCGCCAGCTTTACATGGAACTGGATTTGAGGTATTGTAAAGCCTGCCAATAACCGGACTCTCAGCTATTTTTTGCCAGCTTTACATGGAACTGGATTTGAGATATTGTAAAGTCTGCCAATAACCAGACTCTGCGGGCTGGGGCCAGGGGATGCGCCGGGAGACACACCTTGGAAGGACGTTCGAGGGGCGTTTTTAGCGGAGGTGAAATCCAGCGCTTACGGAGACTTAGACAGGAG
>CANOET010000261.1 GCA_947564835.1 uncultured Eubacterium sp.
CCCAGTCCGCCCAAGGTGTGTCTCCCGGCGCGTCCCCTGGCCCCAGCCCGCAGAGTCGGCCGGCTAGCCACATCCCCCTAAAAACACAATATCAAAAGCATTCCTCATCTCACTCTTCCATGCGAATCTAAATCCGTCTTCTACAGATTCTTGCGGTATTCCGTAGGAGACAGCCCTGTCTGCTTCTTAAAAAGCCAGCTGAAATACAGCGGATTGTCATATCCTACAACAGAGGCGATTTCTGTTATATTGTACTCTGTAGTACCAAGCAGCTGCTGTGCATTGGTCATGCGTACGGAGATAATATACTGCATCGGTGTCATGACGGTATAACGCTTAAAATTGCGGATAAACCAGGCCACGCTTCGGTGGATGCTGGCGGCATATTGATCGATGGCAATGTCTGCCTGATAATGGTCGCTGAAATAGCGGATCGCGGATTCTATTTCACTCTGGATGTAGTCCGCGGTCTTATGTCCGCTGCTCAGCTGCGGCTGACCAGGATGAACAGCTGCCGCAGATGGTATACCAGCAGTTCTTCATAGTGCGGCTTGCATTCCTTAAGCTCTTGTATCATTTTCAGATATAGGTTCTGGTATTCGGGAAGCTGCCCGGTGTAAAAGACGTGTTCCGTCAGCGGGATCCCGTAGCTTTTTAAAATATTCCTGACATCGCTTCCGGTAAAATGAACCCAGAATACTTCGGTCTGGTCAGCTCCGTAATAAACATATCGCTGTACTTCTTTGGGCTGGTATAATACCATATGCCCGGCCGATACGATTACGTCTTCTTCATTTAGGAAAAAATGGGCTTTTCCGGCAGCGACATACAGAAGCTGGAAATCAATCCGGCCTCTGGGACGGTAAGTGGGAAGCCGGGGCCTGTTGTACAGGCGGAAGGTTCCGCAGCTGCCTACGACCAGCGGCCGGGATTTGTCTTTGAAGTGTACTACGGAATTGTGCAGATATCCGGAATTTACGTACATGGGCAGTTCCTCCATTCTGTATGGGTAAGCAATTTTCTGTAAATGATTTGTACAGCTCTGTATGGGTAAGCCTTTTTTGTAAATGATTTGTACAGCTTGCTGACAGTTTCGAAAAGCTTGCGGTATTTTTGTGCATGATGTTGTATGCTTTTTTCTTATTGTATCATTTTGTGCATGGTTTGTACAATACAGTTCATGGACGGATGAGAAAAAATTTCCTATAATGAAAGTATGAAATAATGGTTGTCCTGATCCATATTTTGCAAATATTGTAAATGTTCGGGTACAGGGCGCTGCGGGCATGCATGTTCCGGAAGCGCAGCGTTTTGTTCCTGATGACTGAGAATAAAGTATAAGATGCTCCTTCGTCCGGCCAGACACGGGAGGGTCATAAACGGAGAAATGCGCCCGGGCGCATGGAATCAATATCGTTTCAGCCGGCTATGTAACAATCGCCTTCAAGTAAGTACGGTGATCAATAAGTACGGTGATCAATAAATAAGGTGATCAATAAGTACGGTAATCAATAAGTAAGGTGATCAATAAGTACGGTGATCAATAAATAAGGTGATCAATAAGTACGGTGATCAATAAGTAAAGTGATTCATAAGTATAGTGATCAATAAGAAAGGGAGGATACTATGGAAAACACAAAAACATCTAAGGTGAGCAGCAAAGAGATGAAAAAATATCTGCCTTTTTACCTGTTTCTGCTTCCTGCGATTATTCTTGTAATCCTGTTTTGTTATATGCCGATGGAAGGGCTTATGATTGCGTTTAAGGATTACAAGATGGCAAGAGGCATTGAAGGCAGCGAGTGGGTAGGGATGAAGCATTTCCAGGCGCTGTTTGCAGATCCGAATTTTTACAGGGTATTGGGGAATACGTTAAAGATCAGTATTTTAACACTTCTGACTACATTTCCGATCACGATTATTTTTACGATTCTGGTAAATGAGATCTTAAATACCAAGTTCAAAAGTGTTGTACAGACAATTACTTATATGCCGCATTTCCTTTCCTGGGTAGTGGTAGGTACGTTTGTATATCAGATCTTGTCTCCGACAGGCGGTGTCATCAATGCTATTTTGATCCAACTGGGGATTTTGGATAAACCGTTATATTTTATGGCGCAGAAAGATATGTTTGTGCCGATTTACCTGATTGCGAACCTGTGGAAATCGACAGGGTACAGTATCGTAATTTATCTGGCGACGATTGCAGGCATTGATACCGCGTTGTATGATGCGGCTTCGATCGACGGCGCCAACCGTTTCCGCAGGATTTTGCATATTACCCTGCCAGCGATGTTTCCAACAATGTGTACGATGCTGATTTTAAATATCGGGAGCCTGGTCAGTGTAGGATTTGACCCGATCTTTAACTTGTACAACGATGCGACGTATCAGACGGCAGACGTTATTTCTACGTATGTGTACAGAAAGGGTATGATTGAGAGCCGGTACGATTTTTCAACGGCGATCGGCCTGTTTCAGAATGTAGTCAGCCTTGTACTCGTTTTGATTGCGAACTGGTTTGCAAGAAAGGCGAATCCAGAATATAAGATTATTTAATGACGGGGAAAGGAGAGAAATTTATGGCGCGCGAACAAGAAGCAAAAAAAATAAAGATGAAGCAGTCTGTAGGAAGCCGGATCTTTGATATTTGCAATACCGTGTTTATGGTCGTATTCTGCATTACGATACTGCTGCCTTTTTGGGATGTGGTTGTCCGGTCGTTTTCCAGGGCGCAGGATATTTCCTATATGCATATTAACCTGTTTCCAAAAGTATGGACGCTGGACGCATATAAGTACGTCTTTCAGGACAACGAGATTATTACGGCGTTTGTTGTGTCCGTGTTAAGGACGGTGATCGGTACTGCGATACATATTATTGTGTGCTGTATGGCGGCATATTCCCTGACCAGAACAGAGATGCCGTTTCGAAGGTTTATTACCGCGGTGCTTTTGATCCCGATGTTTTTCTCGGCTGGTATGATTCCGATGTATTTGAATATGAAACGGCTGGGGTTATTAAACAATTTCCTCGTCTATGTACTGCCTACAGGATTTTCCATTTACAATACGATTATTATCCGCAACTATTTCTTCTCGATTGACAAAGGCATGGAAGAGGCGGCGTCGATCGACGGAGCCTCCCAGGTAAGGATTTTTGCCTCCATTATTATGCCGCTGTCCAAGCCGGTCATTGCGACCGTTTCGCTATGGCAGATGGTAGGACAGTGGAATTCATGGTTTGACAATATGGTATACTGCCGCAGAAGCTCAAACCTGATAACCTTGCAGTATTTGCTGCGCAGAATGCTCGACAGCCTGACGGCGGCTACGACGACGGCGTCAGGGCCGGAAGCGATCGGTTCCCTGGTAGATACGAATCCAGATACGATCAAAGCGGCTACAACGATACTGGTAGTGCTGCCGATCGTAGTAATTTACCCGTTTTTACAGAAGTATTTTGTAAAAGGAATTATGGTAGGCGCGGTCAAAGGCTAAGTTTGTAAATAGAAGAGGAACGGTGAAAAGATGGAATACAAAGGTCTGGGAACAGTTGTGGCGGAGTTTGCTCCGTCAAAGGAAAATAAAAATCCACGCAACAGCGAAGGGGCATTCCTTGGCAGAAAAGACGGTTCGATCCTTTTTGTATACAGCCGGTTTAAAGGGGAAGCATGTGACGACTGGGTGTCCGCCGATATTTATGCCGTGATGTCAAAAGACGGCGGAAGGAGCTTTGCCGATGAGCGGATGCTCTTTAGCTGTGAAGGAGAAAAGGCGCAAAACATTATGTCGCTTTCCCTGCTTGAGATGCAAAACGGAGATATCGGGCTGTTTTATCTGGTGCGCCATACGTACACGATGATACAGATGTATGTAAGGCGGTCAGGGGACGGCGGGAAAACATGGTCAGACAGAGTGCTGTGTACGCCGCAGGAAGGATTTTATGTAGTCAATAACGACAGAGTGATTCGCCTTGCAAGCGGCAGGATACTGATTCCGGCTGCTACGCACCGCACAGGGCAGCAAGAAGCGGCGGAAAACGGACGGTTTTTTGACAGCCATTCAGAAGTCGTGTTTTTTTACTCGGATGATGACGGCGCCACCTGGCAGGCGGCAGACGGAAAGTGCTGTATGCCTTATAGTAAAAACTGTATGTCAGGGCTTCAGGAGCCAGGGGTGCTGGAGCTGGAAAAGGGAATTGTATGGGGGTATGCAAGGACGGATTTAGGCAGACAGTATGAAATGTTTTCGGTCGATAACGCAAACACCTGGAGCGCGGTATCTCCGTCCAGGTTTAGCGCGCCAAACAGCCCGTTAAGCATGAAGCGGGATAAAACAGGCGCGATCTGGGCAGTATGGAATCCGATTCCAGAGTACAACGGACGCGAGAAAAAGACGGAAATATTTACGGGCGGACGCACCCCGTATGTCCTTGCGGTAAGCAGGGACAACGGGCAGACGTTTACCGAAGGCGTGGCATTTGAAGCAGAGGAAGACCGCGGGTACTGCTATTGCGCGATATATTTTCTGGAAGACGGGATGCTTTTGGCATACAATGCAGGCGGGCCTGAAGACGGGAGCTGCCTTGCAAGGCTAAGAATCCGAAAAATCGGCTGGGAGGAGCTGGAATTTTTAAAAACGTATAGCTGTTAAGGAGGGTGAAATATGAATAGAAAGATGATGAAACGGGTGCTGTCGGTTACGTTAAGTACGGCGATTTTGCTGGCTGGCTGTTCCGGCAATTCCAAAGCGGGATCATCGGACAGCAGCGCTGAGCCGGATCCTGATAAAACGTATGATATTACGTATACAGGACTTTGGTGCTTTTCCGATTATGAAGACGGATCTTTTGCGGAAAAGATGATCGAAGACGCGCTGAACCTGAATATTACGGTGGAGAAGGCAGAGACGACCGATACGATCGACCTTCTGCTTGCTTCCGGGGAGATGCCGGACTGTATGTGGACGGAGACAAAGACGCCAAAGTGGATGCAGGAGCAGGAGCTGATTCGTACGATTCCAAAGTCTATGGTAGAAAAGTACTGTCCGAAGATTTTGGAATATTATGAAAAAAATCCGCTGATCTACAAGATGGTGTCAAGCACGGACAATGAAGATGAATTTACGTGCCTTGCAGGGCTGACCTTCCAGTTTGTAGATTATTACCTTCCGGGTGATTTTTACCGGTATGACTGGATTGAAAACCTGGGCATCGATCTGGGCGTCAATGTAGAGCAGGTATCTGACCGGCTGTACGTGGCGGATGACGGCATTGAATTAAGCAAGTTTATCGAAATTATGGATGCTTTTGTGAACAAGGATCCTGACGGGAACGGAAAAAAAGACACCATTGGCGCAGCGGCGCCTGACTGGGGCGTTGGAGGACTGGGACAGTTTTATTCCGCTTATGGATTTTCAAGAGATATTAACGAGAGAAACGGAAGAGCAGAACAGTACTACGT
>CANOET010000262.1 GCA_947564835.1 uncultured Eubacterium sp.
CCAGGGCGAACTAGGCGGCGCGCCCGGACGGTGCCACTGTGTAAACGCAGAATACTTAGGGATTCTTAACATTCTGGAATAGGAGCCGAAATCCAGGCCCCCGCCCCCTCATCCGGCGTCCGCTCATCCACTCCCCCCAAAAAAAACAAAATGTGTAATAGAAACCAGAATCCAATCCCCGCCCCTCATCCAGCGTCCGCTCATCCCCAAAACATATCAGCGAAATGAGATTACAAAAAGTAAAAAAGCAAAAAACCTGACAAAAATCCATACAAAAAGACAGGAGGAAAATCATGAAACAGGCAGAAGAACTACAGCAAATACTGCGCCGGATCGACCATAAAGGTTATCCGGCTTATAAAGATACCGCAGGTGCATATCAATTCCGGGATTATGTATTGTCCATTGACCATGTGCAAGGCGATCCATTTGCGTCCCCATCAAAAGTCAGTATCCATATCGACGGAAAAAAAGCCGGGTTTCCGGCAGATATGACCGGGGAAAAGCATACAAGAATTGCGCTTGCAGATGCTTTGATCCGCCGGTTTGGGAAAGAAGCGGAGCAGTATTCCCACAAGGCGAAGGGCTCTGGCAAAAGCGGGCTTTTGTCTGTCAGCCGTCCCGGGCAGGAAGTGCTGGAACGCAGCGCCTGTGAGATTTCGCCGGGCAGCGGGGATCTGGTTGTAAGGCTGGAAATCGGGTTTCCTGCGAATGGACGTACGATTAATTCCGGGGAGCTGATAAAGATTTTATTCCGGTTTTTGCCGGAGTGCGTGCAGAATGCGCTGTTTTATAAAAATGCGGATCAAAAGCATTTGAAGGCGGTAAAGGAGCTGGCACAGGACCAGCATTTTATCCGGGGCCAGTTAAAGGAAAGGAAGCTGGCTGCATTCGTGGCAGACGGTGCGGTTCTTCCGCGGGAGTCGGGTATTTCGGACCGGCCGATGAAGCAGGCAGTTGCGTTCCTTTCGCCGGAGTCTATGGCGGTGGAGCTTGATCTGCCTTATGCGGGGCGGATCCGCGGCATGGGTATCCCGCAGGGGATTACATTGATTGTGGGCGGCGGCTATCATGGGAAGTCTACGCTGCTTAAGGCATTGGAACGCGGGGTTTATAACCATATCGCAAAGGACGGCAGGGAATATGTGATTACGGATGATACGGCGGTAAAAATCCGGGCAGAGGACGGCAGGAGTATCCGGGGGACGGATATTTCCATGTTTATTAACGGATTGCCGAACGGAAAGGATACCCGGTCGTTTGCAACCGAAGACGCCAGCGGCAGCACGTCGCAGGCAGCGAATGTCATAGAGGCGATGGAAGCGGGGACACGTCTGTTTCTGATTGATGAGGATACGAGCGCCACCAATTTTATGATACGCGATGAGCTGATGGCGCGGGTGGTACATCCGAAGATGGAGCCGATCACGCCGTTTATCGACCGGGTGGAGGAATTAGCGGATGGGTACGGGGTATCGACCATTCTGGTAGCCGGAAGCTGCGGCTCTTATTTTTACAAGGCGGATCATGTGATTCAGATGATGCAGTACCAGCCAAAGGAAATTACGCAGTTGGCAAAGCAGGAAGCGGAGCGCTTTTTAGATCTTACCAAGGACAAGCCCGCGCTGCCAGCTGCGGAGCGCCCTGCGTTTCACCGGGTCTTTGCGGCGGCAAGGAAAGCTTCCCAGAATGACCGGACGAAGATCAAAGGGATGGGCAAGGATGCCGTTTCGATTGACCGCGATGCGATTGAGCTTCGGTATGTGGAGCAGCTGGTGGATTCTGAGCAGACGATGGCGCTTGGGTATATGGTGAAATATGCAAAGCAGCATTTATTTGACGGAAAGAGGGATATGCAGGAAATCGCGGGGCTGCTGGAGCGGCTGGTGGAAGAAAAGGGCGTCGGTGCTGTATGCGAAGGAAGGTATCTGCCTTGCAATCTGGCAAGGCCGCGGGTGCAGGAGATTTTTGCGTGCTTAAACCGGTGCAGGACGCTTGGGTAGAAATTTTAAAGAAACAGAAAAGGAATACTATTGATATGTGCTGCGTTTTTTTTGGGGGGGGGGATGCGGAAGAGATTGAATGGCTGGGGGATGTGGCTGACCGGACGACTCTGCGGGCTGTGGGGGATGTGGCTAGTATTGCATTGTGGAAATAACAGTGAATACAGCACCCGCTATTTGTGCCATCGCTGCGTTGTCGTCAGTCAACGATGCACCCGGCATCGCCTCCTTCCTCCGTCTTGCGCTGACACAAATATCGAGCACTGTATTCACTGTTATTTCCATAACGCAGTACTAGCTCTATGACATATACACCCACAAGTACAACTTAATCAACGACCGCGAGAACCGCCTGGCATTTGACCGGCAAGGTATTACGCTGACCAAAATTCAGCGCTGCATCTCGACGATAGCCTCCTCTTGTGTTATACTAAGAAGAATACTTTCACAAAAGGAGGATTTTTCATGGGCAAACAGACAGGAGAAAGAGAACCGAAGATACGAAGAAGACATATTTGTGCGGGTTTGTTGGCCCATGTAGATGCAGGAAAGACGACTTTATCAGAAGCAATGCTTTATACAAGCGGCAGTATCCGAAGGCTTGGGCGGGTAGATAACCAGGACGCTTTTTTGGATAATTATGAGCTGGAACGTGCCAGGGGAATTACGATTTTTTCGAAGCAGGCGTCCCTGCAGTGGAAGGACCTGGACATTACGCTGCTGGATACGCCGGGTCATGTGGATTTTTCTGCCGAAATGGAGCGTGTGCTGCAGGTGTTGGATTATGCGGTGCTGATTATAAGCGGCGCGGACGGGGTGCAGGGACATACGCAGACTCTTTGGCGCCTGTTGAAGCGGTACCGGATTCCGGCATTTCTTTTTGTCAATAAAATGGATCAGGAGGGGACGGATCAAAAAGCGCTGCTGGCCCAGCTGCAGGAGCGGCTGGATGGAAGCTGCGTGGATTTTTCGCATCCTGGCAGCGCGGCGTTTTATGATGCGCTTGCAATGTGCGGGGAAGCTGCGATGGAGCAGTTTTTAGAACAGGATCTTGTGGAAGCGGACTGTATCCAAAGGATGGTGAAAAACAGGGAAGTGTTCCCCTGCTTTTTTGGCTCGGCGCTGCGGCTGGAAGGGGTGCAGGCTTTGCTGGACGGGCTATGCAATTATACGCAGACGCCGCGCTGCAAACAGGAGTTTGCGGCAAAAGTATTTAAGATTACAAGGGATGAACAGGGAAACCGGCTGACACATATGAAGATTACCGGCGGTACGCTGAAAGTACGGACAACCTTATCCGGCAGCAATCCGCACAGGCCGGGGCAAAACGGACAGCCGGCCGGGCAGGAAGCATCCGGGCCGGACGGGGAGGCGTGGGAAGAAAAGGTCAATCAGATCCGGATCTATTCCGGCGCCAGGTTTGAGGCTGTGAACGAAGTGCAGGCGGGCGGAATCTGTGCGGTAACCGGCTTGACACAGACGAAGCCGGGGGAAGGGCTGGGAGAGGAGCCGGATTCCGCCCTTCCGGCGCTGGAGCCTGTGCTGACGTATCAGATTCTTTTGCCGGATGGATGCGACGCTGCCGTGATGCTGCCCAAGCTGCGCCAGATCGAGGAAGAAGAGCCGCAGCTGCATATCGTATGGAACGAACAGCTTCAGGAAATCCAGGCGCAGATGATGGGAGAGGTGCAGCTGGAAATTCTGGCCAGTATGATCAAAGAACGGTTTGGGGTACCGGTGGCGTTTGGGCCGGGAAATATTGTATATAAAGAAACGATCGCAGACAGCGTCGAGGGAGTCGGGCATTTTGAACCTCTGCGCCATTATGCGGAAGTGCATTTGCTGCTGGAGCCGGGGGAGCCGGGCAGCGGCATGCAGTTTGCCGCGGCCTGCAGCGAGGATCTGCTGGACCGCAATTGGCAGCGGCTGGTGCTGACGCATCTGGAAGAGCGTGAGCATAAAGGCGTTTTGACCGGATCTGCGCTTACGGATATGAAAATTACACTGATAGCAGGGCGGGCACATCTAAAGCATACGGAAGGCGGGGATTTCAGGCAGGCGACGTACCGCGCCGTACGCCAGGGCCTCATGCAGGCACAGTCAGTGCTGCTGGAGCCTTATTATGAGTTCCGTATCGAACTGCCGGAAGGGATGGTCGGCCGGGCGATGACCGACATCCAGAACATGCACGGCCAGCCGGGCCTGCCGGAGCTGGAAAACGGAACGGCAGTACTGACCGGGCGTGCGCCGGTCGTCTGCATGCGCGGCTATCAAAAAGAAGTAACGGAATATACAAGAGGGCTTGGAAGGCTCCAGTGTGTGTTAAGCGGCTATGCGCCGTGCCATAATACAAAAGAAGCGCTGGAGCAGCTTTGCTATGATCCGCTCAGTGACCTGGCAAACCCGTCGTCCTCTGTTTTTTGTTCGCATGGGGCAGGCTTTGTGGTAGAGTGGTTTGAAGTCAAGGATTATATGCATGTGGAAAGCGCGCTGCGTACACCCAAAACAGAAGAACAGCGTCTGCTGGAGGAGGCCGAAAAAGTAAAAAGACATGCCGTATCTTACAATCAGAATATCGGTACGGAAGAGGTAGACAAAATCATATCCAGCACTTACCAGGCAAATAAACGGGAAAAGGGCCAAAAAGGGAAATACACGGCACACAAAAAAAAGAGAGCATACGGAACAGACCAGACGCAAACACAGCCCCAGCTGTCCGGCCAGGAGGTATCCCGCCTGCAGAAACAGAACAGTTCAAACCGCAAAAAATACTTCCTTGTGGACGGATATAATATTATATTTGCATGGGAAGAGCTGGACAGGCTTGCAAAAGATAATATAGACGGGGCCAGGGGACGGCTTTTGGATATTCTGTGCAATTACCAGGCGATGAAAAAATGCTGCCTGATCGTGGTATTTGATGCGTACCGTGTGGAAGGGCACCAGACCGAATACTATGACTACCATAATATACATGTGGTATTTACAAAAGAAGCGGAAACAGCCGACCAGTATATTGAGCGTTTTGCACATGAGCATGGGAAGAAATATGATGTGACAGTTGCGACTTCGGATGGGTTAGAGCAGATTATTATCCGGGGGCAGGGATGCCGGTTATTATCTGCCAGGGAGCTGGAAGAGGAAGTGCAGGAGGAAAACAGGCGGATGTATAGCGAATATCTGGGGAAACAGCCGCAGGGCGGGAATATGCCGTTTGAGGAGGCGCTGCAGAAGCGGAGGGGGAGGAGGGATTTACGCTGAGCCGGATGGATGAACTGGAGCTTGCCGAAAGATCCAGGTTGGCCAGGGGATGTGGCTGGCTGCAAGATTTAGGTTGGCCAGGGGATGTGGCTGACCGGACGACTCTGCGGGCTGTGGACCGGGGACGCGCCGGGA
>CANOET010000263.1 GCA_947564835.1 uncultured Eubacterium sp.
TAGTCGCAGTTAGCGATTAGTTCACCGCAGCGTTGCCCCAGTCCTTCCAAGGTGTACCTCCCGGCGCGTCCCCTGGCCACAGTCCGCAGAGTCGTCCGCTTAGCCACATCCCTTGGCCAATCAAGCTCTATAGCGAAGCCAAAAACCTGCAGCACAATGTCAATTCTGTTGGTAAAGTCCCACTATCGATACATAAAAAAGTCATACGGTTGCGGAAATCGATTTCCAGCAGTATGCAAACGGCAAACGTAATGATTTTGATTATGAGGGTGTTTTAAACTATTTGTTTCAGTTTTCATTTTCCTTTGAGCAGGAAACGTATGATCTGCAGCTGTCATATAACAAAGAGAACGATCAGCTGATGGATATCTATATTGTCAGGCTCTCTGACAGACAGATGCAGTGGCTCTATACTGTGGATGAAGAAAAAGGGGAACTATATCCGAATGATCTGCAGACTTATCTCGATACAAAAATTGAAATCGGGGACTGGCTGACGCTGGATCTGCCAGAAGGATATACGCTGGGCGATTATCGGGGCGATATCGGGTATTGCGGCGGCGCTTTGATATCCCCAAGAGTATATGTTCCGAAGATCGAGGACAGTTTTAGCCCATTGCACTGGAACTACGCAGGGTTTGTGGGAAAAGTATCCGCGCCTGAAGATGTATTCGTATTTGAAAACGGCAAACTAAATCCGGACCGTTTCCCACGTTCCAACCATAGTACGGAACTGCCTGTTGGGATCATGGATACTGTTACCCCTGGTTCCGGATGGGTAACGCTGCTCGTCCGAGGCTGTCATGACTTGTATACAGCAGCTGACCTGTGCGAATTGGAGCAAAACGGGGAAGATCTAAGCAGTCTGGAAACGGAAAGCAACTATTGGTATTTTTACTTTGTAAAAGAGGACGGCCATGAGGCATATGTACTGTCTCTATCTGCAAAAGAATTTACCAAAGCAGAAGCTGTCAGCATCGCACAAACTGTACAAATGGCAGAAGATTAATCGTAACAGTTCCATGGGTGATCTGAACGATTACGATTAAGGAACTGTGCAGAAATAACTTATGCAATTTGCACAGTTCCTAAGCAGCAATAAAACGCAAACCGTTTTTAAGTACCTACATGGCAAGCTCTTCCTCCAGCATTTTACAAATAATCCCTTGTACATAACTGCCCAGATGCTTTCTTTGTTCTTTTTCCAGGCTTTTGACATCAATTGGTTCCCCGTATGTCAAAATAACATGCGTGCGTTTAATAAACGGGATATGTTTTTCAAAAATGTCTGCCGTATGCACCATTGCCATCGGAATGATCGGGCAGCCGGTTTTCTCAGCCATTTTAAAGCTGCCTTCTTTAAATGGCAGCATCTGTGTCTCCGTATCCGCTGTGCCGCGGGTGCCTTCCGGAAAGATGCACATGGAAATGCCGTTTTTAATCTGATCGATCCCTGTCAGTATCATTTTCATCCCTTCTTTAATATCCTTGCGGTTTAAAAACAGGCAATGCAGCTGCTTCATCCAGATTCTTAAAAACGGTATTTTAAGCATGCTGTCTTTGGCTACATATCCGGTCAGCCCCGGACATCTGGCATAAGTTATGACCGTGTCAAACAGGCTGCGGTGGTTGCCGATGTAGAGCACGGCCTCGTCTTTCGGCACATGCTCTTCTCCATGGACTTCTACTTTTACCCCGGCAATCAGTAGTACAACCTTGAATGCAAACTGTACGCTGCGCAGGCAGATCAGATCCTGGCGGTATGGGCTGAAGCGTCCGATGATCCATGTTATTCCCCAGATCAGGATTCCGATGAGAAAGAACAGGATTAAAAAAATCAGAATCAATATCGTACGAATCATAATTTTCCTCCTATCTCGCTTATAATCCCATTATAAGAAATATTTTCCGCAGTTGCAACAGGTTTGTGACTTGTTGTGCAGCTTTGACAGGATCTATGATACCGGCCGCACCCGCTGTTTATTCTTCCCGCTCCGGCACCATCAAAGACAGCAGGTATTTATCACTGGAACGCTTAACCGCCGCCATATAAATGCATTCCGCCACGCACAATACAACGACCATAACCGCAGAGACCGCCATCATTTCCGGCAGATCTCCCCTTGCTGCGGTTGGCAGGATTCCGGTAAACAGCGCACGCACGCCGAACAGGCTGCTGCAGGCCGCAACTGCGACCGGAATGCCGAAATACCAGAAAATCTGCTTTTTTGCAGACTGGCATAATGCCTCATAAGAAGCCCCCAGATGGACCAGCGTCCGGTAACGGCGTCCGGATCTGCGCTGGCTCATTAAAAACTGCACGCCGATCACAGTATTTGCGATAATCAGAAATATGATCGCCAGATAAATCGTAAGATAGCTGGCAGCTACCATGTAAAACAGCTGCCTTCCCATGTTTTGCAGATAGCTTTCATACGTCAGCCCGGCCTCGTCCAGCTGCTGGTTCATCTGTGATATGGCAGTCATCAGGCTGCTTTGTTTTTTCGCGTCCCGTGCCAGAATCCCGTTCAGGTAAACGTCATAATTACCCTTTGTAAAGCTTTCAAACACCTCGTCCGGAAGAATCAGGGCGAAAGAAAGCGTAATCGAACGGTCTGTGACAAGATTGGTTGTCTGTATGCCGCCCGTCAGACGGTATGGTTCTCCGTCCAGCAATACCTGCGGCCCGGTCTTTAGGATCTGGTTCAGGATCTGTATCCGTTCCGGCGTTGTAAATGCCGTAGACATATAGACCGCGGCTTCCCCGGCATCCAGGCGCAGGCCGGATATACCAGCCGCCTGCAGCAGGTGGTTATAGCAGCTGAGCGGGATCAGATACGGGTCCTCTGTATAAGAGAAGTTATTTAACAGCACGTCCCTGTCCATGGAAGGCGGCAGCCCGCGCAGCGCATCCATGACAGACTCCATCTGGAATGTCTGCCGCGTATTCTCTTCTTTTCGGACGCGCCCCGTTTTCATCTCAAAAAGGTCTGCAAACTGCTGTTCCAGCCCCGTATCTTTTAACCGCTGCCGGATCCGGGACACATCGTTTTCCCTATCTGCATCCTGAAAAGTATAATCCAGAACATGCGATTCTGATTCTCCGTAAAAGCGCGCAATCGCAACGCCTGCCCCAAAACAGCATAACGAGGCCAGGATCAGCAGGGAACAGACGGCCATCGTTCCGCTGCGGCGGATGACAGTTTCATGAATCTGGCGGACATTAAAAATATGCAGCTTTGCATCTTTTTTGCCGCTTTTTACAAGCAGGCCGATCCAAAAACGCAGCCCCTGGAAAAGCAGCATCGTTCCGGCCAGCCCGAGAACCACCGTAAGCCCCATCTGGCCGATCGCATACCAGGTAACCTCACGGGCTGCCTTGCGGTAAGCAAATGCAAGGCATATAATGCCTGCTGCAGCAGACAGCGCATAGACCGCCGGCGGCAGCTGTTTTTTTACCGTTTCCGGCGCATCGGCAAGCAGCGACCCGATTTCCTGCCGGCTGATTCTGCCGCTGAGCAGCAAAAACGCGGCCAGCTTGATCATTACAAATCCTGCTACCGTCCATACGGCAGCTTTCCAGGAGAAAGAAAACTGATGGCCGATCAGCCCAATCCCGACCAGCCTGGCAGTCACAAGGCTGACCAGCTCGGACAGCAGCACTGCAGCAGGCAGTCCGGCCAGCAGCGTACCAATGCTGTTGCGCAGATCCTCCGCCAGCAGCATCAGAAACAGCCTGGTACGCCGCATGCCCATCATCAGATACACACCGAACTCATGCCTGCGCCGTTCCATCTGAAACCGACTCGCATAATAAATCAGGAAAAACAAAATAAATAACGCTGCGCCGAAAAACACCGGCAGCAATGCCATCAGCTTATTTACGGCATCACTTTCCATCTTTTTTAAAAATATCATAACATCCTGCCCGGGCAGGGACAGTACCATATAAAACGCGATGACAGAAATAAACAAAGAACCGAAATACAGGCCGTTTTCTTTTCTGCTGCGCCTGCTGTTGCGGGAAACCAGTTTAGAGAACATGAGCGCTTCCTCCTCCCAATTGTGCCATGACCTGCAGGATCCGTTCGTAAAATTCCTGCTTGGATTCTTCCGGAAGATTTCTGCGCAGTTCATGAAAAATCACGCCGTCCTGGATGAATAAAATACGCCTGCAGTAGCTCGCGGCATTAGAATCATGCGTCACCATCAGAATGGCCGTACCCGCGTCGCGGTTCAGCCCGGCCAGCTTCTCCATCAGCGCCTTAGCATTTTTCGAATCCAAAGCCCCGGTCGGCTCATCCGCCAGGACCATGCCCGGCTGCAGGATCAATGCCCTGGCTGCCGCGACTCTTTGCTTCTGCCCGCCGGACATCTGCGCCGGAAATTTATCCAGCACTGCCTGGATCTCCAGGTAATCCGCCAGCTGCTGCAGCCGCTTGCGGCTTTCCTTTTCCGGGACGCCGTGCAGCGACAGCGGCAGCAGGATATTTTCGCGCCCCGTCAGATTATCTAACAGTTCAAAATTCTGAAACAGGTAACCGATCTCTTTCCCGCGGTAATCCGCAAGCGCAGCCCCTTTCAGCGACTGGATCTGCTTGTCATTCATAGAAATGCTGCCGCTGTCCGGCCGGATGACCGCAGCGATACAGTTTAACAAGGTCGATTTGCCCGATCCGCTGCTGCCCATAATGCCCAAAAATTCTCCCGGCATCACCTGGAACGTAATACCGTCCAGCGCTTTTGTCTGGTTTGCGGATTTGCCATAGTATTTTTTCAATGATTCAATTTGCAGAACAGGTTCCATATGCATCTCCTCCTTTATTCTGCATTGATCATAGCATAAGTCTGTCTGAAAAAATACTTACAGCTGATGAAAGGTTTTTCGTAACAGTTCCATGGGTGATCTGAACTGTTACAGTTTTTCCTGTTTACATTTCCAGCACTTCGTCTACGAGCGCATCCAACGCGTCCCAGTCCAGCCCGTACGGTTCCATGATACCAGCTCTGAGGCTTTCGTATACGGCGGCTACTTCTTCTTTTTCCATTCGTTCAATATCCTGGCCTGCATGAATGGAGTAGCCTTCCAGAATTTTTGCCGTTGCTTCTTTTAGTGCTTTTCTTTCTGGTTTTTGTACATGTTTCTCTTCCTGCATGTGATACCTCCAAAATTTAATCTTGATCTGATATTTCCAAATGAATCCTCTTTTGTTTGAGTTGGTTACTGCAAAGTATTATAAACCCTGTGGGGGACAAATGCAAGGAGGGGGATGGTAATTTGGCAGGGGATGTGGCTAACCGGACGACTCAGCGGGCTGTGGCCAGGGGACGCGCCGGAAGACACACCTTGGGCGGACTGGGGCAA
>CANOET010000264.1 GCA_947564835.1 uncultured Eubacterium sp.
GCGCCCGGACGGTGCCACTGTGTATATGCAGAATGCCTAGGGATTCTTAACATTCTGGAATAGGAGCCGGAAGCCAGGCCCTTTCCTCCTCATCCGGCGTCCGCTTAGCCACTAAAAAACACAGCACTATATGAGAACCCGCATCTAACGTAAGCCTGCCAATAACCAGGCTCTGCAGGCTGTGGCCAGCCACATCCCCCTCCGGATTACTCTACCTGCTCTTCAAAAAAACAAACTCCCTCTGCGCCGCCCCATCATTCGGATAACTCTCCAAATAAACCTCCAGCTCCTGCCTTGCAGTATCAAACTTCCCCATATACTCCAAAGCCGCAATCTTCCCGCCCCAAAGCTCCCGTTTATTAATCACATTTTTGCACGCCATACCTTCCTCAAACCACGTCACCGCCTGCTCATACTCGCCCGCCTGAAACGCGATCTGCCCCAGTTCATACAGCACTTTGGAATCATTCGGATTTTCTTCCAGATATGCCTCGTAATAAGACTGCGCCTCTTCGTTGCGGCCCTGTGCCCGGAATACCCTGCCCAGGTATAAGTTCGCCGTAACTGCTTTTTGATCAAGCGCGTCGTTCAGTTCAGATTCTGCCTTTGCATAATCCCCGCTGACATAGTACAGCCTGCCCCGGGCCAGACAGGTGGATGCGTCATTGCCTTTGATCTTAATTCCCTGTTCCAGATAGCCTGCCGCTTCATCCAGCAGCCCTGCCGCCACGAGCTGCTCATAGATTCCCGCATACATTTCTCCCTGGTCTTTGTTGTGCCCGGCTGCCTGTGCAAAATCTTTTGCCGCCTGTTTCGCATCGCCTGTGCTCATATAGGCGCAGCCGCGCAGATAATATGCCTGCGCGTTATTTTTATCATAATCAATGATGGCTGTATACGTGGCAATGGCGTCCTTGCTCTTCCCAGCCTCCATCTGTGCGTATGCTTTGTAAAAATTAATGTCTTCCTCCAGGTTGGATACAATGCCGACCCGTACCTGAAGGGCTTCGTTAAAGGCTCCGACTGCGCCTTCGTAATCGCCCTGGTCGATCAGCGCAAGTCCGGTCTGGCGGTGGGCCAGTTCACTTTGTACCAGCTTTTCATCCCCGCAGCCGCAGGCCGCTGTCAGCAGCAGGACCGCGGCTGCCAGGGCTGCTTTTTTACAATTCACAATTATTGACCGTACGCGGGAACGGAACGACATCTCTGATATTGGACATTCCCGTCAGATACATAACGCAGCGTTCAAATCCCAGGCCGAACCCTGCATGCCTTGCTGAGCCGTATTTGCGCAGATCCAGATAAAACTCGTAATCTTCCTCGCGCAGCCCCAGCTCCTGGATTCTTGCCAGCAGCTTGTCATAGTCGTCTTCACGCTGGCTGCCGCCGATAATCTCGCCGATCCCCGGCACCAGGCAGTCCACAGCCGCAACTGTTTTCCCGTCTTCGTTCAGCTTCATATAAAAAGCCTTGATCTCCTTCGGATAATCATAGACAAAGACCGGACGCTTAAATACCTGCTCCGTCAGATACCGTTCATGCTCTGTCTGCAGGTCTGCGCCCCAGGATACCTGGTAATCAAATTTGCTGTTGTGTTTCTCCAGCAGTTGAATGGCCTCCGTATAAGACACGCGCGCAAAGTCGGAATTTTTCACATGCTCCAGGCGCTCGATCAGCCCCTTATCCACAAACTGGTTGAAAAATGCCATTTCCTCCGGCGCATGCTCCAGCACATAGCTGATGATATATTTTAACATCTGCTCCGCAAGCATCATATCGTCTTCCAGATCCGCGAACGCGATCTCCGGCTCAATCATCCAAAACTCTGCCGCATGCCTGGTTGTATTGGAGTTTTCCGCACGGAATGTCGGGCCGAACGTATAAATATTTTTAAACGCCATCGCGTACGTCTCCCCGTTTAACTGTCCGCTGACGGTCAGATTCGTCGGTTTTCCGAAAAAATCCTGCGTGTAGTCAATGCTGCCGTCATCCGTTTTCGGCAGGCTGCCAAGGTCCATCGTCGTTACCTGGAACATCTCCCCCGCGCCCTCACAGTCGCTGCCGGTGATAATCGGCGTGTGTACATAGACAAAATCCCGCTCCTGGAAAAACTTATGAATCGCATAAGCAGTCAGAGAACGCACACGGAATACCGCCTCAAACGTATTCGTCCGCGGCCGCAGATGGGATATCGTCCTTAAAAATTCAAACGTGTGACGCTTTTTCTGCAGCGGATAATCCGGTGATGACGCACCTTCGATCTCTACCTTCTGCGCCTGGATCTCAAACGGCTGCTTGGCATCCGGCGTTGCCACAAAGGTTCCTGTAATGATCAGCGCAGCGCCGACGTTGACCTTGCCGATCTCTTCAAAATTCTCCAGCCCGTCGCCGTAAACGATCTGCACCGCCTCAAAAAACGTGCCGTCATTGACCATAAGAAATCCAAATGCCTTGGACTTGCGGTTGCTGCGCACCCAGCCGCCGATTGTTACCTGCTGATCCGCAAACTGCTGCTGTCCGCGGAACAAATCTCTGATATTTGTCAGTTCCATACCTCTATATTCCCTTTCTGTCCTAAATTCTGTCTTGCAATCTTTCATCCTGCTTGTCTAAATTTTGTCTTGCAATCTTTCATCCGGCTTATCTAATTACTGTCTTGCAATCTTTCATCCTGCTTATCTAATTACTGTCTTGCAATCTTTCATCCTGCTTATCTAATTACTGTCTTGCAATCTTTCGTCCTGCTTATCTGAACTCTGTCTTCCGATCTATCATCCGGCTTATTCCGACTCTTCCGCCGCACCATACGTTACCTTCGCACTGTCAACGACCTTGTCCAACGCCAGATTGCATACAAAAATCTTACGTTCATAAGCTTCCCCGGACTTTGCATCCACGCCGTTTGCCTTATAAAAATCCTCCGCTGTCTCATGCGCATACACTTCCATCTGCTGCTGCACATAATCCTGAAATGCCTCCTCTTCGAGCTGGATGCCTTCTTTATTTGCAATCGCCTCTAAGATCAGCTCTGTCTTGAGATTGGTCTGCATTTCCGTCGTAATATTGGACTTAAAATCCTCCTCAGTCATCCCGTTATAATTCGCAGATAAATAATCTTTCAGCGTGGTATCATCTCCGCAGTTATTATTCGTAAACTGCACAATATAATCCGCCGTCCGCGCCTCCAGCAGCTCATCCGGCAGCTTCACCTCGCAGATTTCCTGCAGCTTATTAATCACTGCCTGCCTCGTGTCGACCTCTTTACTGCTCTTATTCGTCTCCTCCAGATATTCCTTTACCTTCTCTTTAAACTCATCTACTGTCTGATAGTTGTAATTCTCCTGGACAAATTCATCGTTCAGCTCAAATTTTGCATCCGGATCTTCCTTTACGATTTTATTGATTTTTACCGTAAACACGACGTCCGCACCCGCTACATCCTCGCTCGGATAATTTTCCGGAAACGTCAGATCCAGATCCACCGTCTCTCCGACCTTCTTGCCAATCAGCCCTTCCTCAAAGCCATCAATAAAAGAATTGGAACCGATTGTCAGATTAAAATCCTCGTCCGTCCCGTTCGGAAACGCAACGCCGTCTTTTTTCCCTTCATAATCAATATTCACCGTATCTCCGTCTTCCACCGTCTTCTTCTTGGTGTCTTTATAGACCGGCTTCGCATTGTACTGTGCCATACTCAGGGCATAATCATCGATCTGGGCCTTCGTCACTTTATACTCATTCGGCAGTGAAATCTCAAGCGCAGAATAATCACCCAGCGTCACACACTGATCCGCCTCATAAGACACCTGATCCGCCTTCGCCGCCCCTTCGCCGCCGTCTGATTCCGCATCCGCATCTTTGCCGCCTTTATCATCTGTCTGTGTATCCGTACTGCCGCTTTCCGGCTTTTCCTGCTTCTCCTTGCCGCACGCGCCTGCGGATACGGTCATGACCGCTGCAAGCAGGATCATCATGATCTTCTTTTTCATCGCTTTTTACATCCCTTCTTTAATCAATATCCTTATCAAGATCCTTGCAATAAAATCTTACCTTACCTACCATAACACAGAATTGTGAAAATTTAAAGTTTTTATTGCTTTATATGCAAAAGAATGTTATAATTCCAAACAGTGTATTGTAAGAATAAAGGAGGAAACGACGTGAAAACCTGGCAGATTGTTTTACTGATTATCACTGCCGTACTGTTAGTCGCGATGGTCGTCCTTTACTTTCTGGGTAAAAAGCTGCAGAAGAAAAAAGACGAATCGGACCGGCAGTTGGAAGCTGCTTCGCAGACGATCCCGATGCTGATCATTGATAAGAAGAAAATGAAACTTAAGGAGGCCGGACTTCCTTCCGTCGTCTACGAACAGACGCCGAAGCTCCTCCGCAGACAGAAAGTACCGGTTGTCAAAGCAAAAGTCGGCCCAAGAATCCAGACGTTCATGTGCGACGCGGCAGTATTTGATGAAATCCCGCTGAAAAAAGAAGTCCGCGTCATCGTAAGCGGCTTGTACATCACCGGCGTCAAGGGCCTGCGCAAGCCATTGGAAAAGCCTGCCCAGCCAAAGAAAAAGAAACTGGCGCAGCGGCTCCAGGAAAAAGCGAAAAGTCTGCAGGCACAGCAGGCAGGAGGAAACGCTGCTTCTGCAAAAAGTAAGAAAAAATAACAGATTCATTCACATAACAGCCAAAAAGGCGGTTGGACGATATAAGTCCGCCGCCTTTTTCGCATGCCCGGATCCCGTCAGGCGTCCGTGCTAAGAACCTGTTAAAATCCCGCCACGATTCCGCTAAAACCTGCCAAAACAGGTTTTCCTGCGGCCGATTCTGCGTTATGATACATGCACCGCTTTGGAGCTGCGGCAAATCATAAACAGCAGTTTCCTGGCGCAGTTTCGAATCAAGGAGGGGATTTTTTGGATACGGCGATTGTAATTGTGAGCGTTATTATTGTTGTAAGCGTCTGTGTGTGGAACTTCTATGATACATATCGGAAATAAACGTGTGCGGAGATTCCATGTAAAGACGGCAAATAAGCACTTGAATCAAAAGAATCCATTAGGAACTTAGGAATCATTTTTTTGCGCAAAACGGCAAAATTTTGATGCCGGGTGGCAGAATTGACATTGCGCTGCTGTATTTTGGGGCTTAACGAAAGATTATGGTTAGCCAGGGGGATGTGGCTAACCGGACGACTCTGCGGGCTGGGCCAGGGGATGTGGCTAGCCATTAACCAGACTCTGCGGGCTGGGCCAGGGGATCCGCCGGGAGACACACCTTGGAAGGACGTTCGAGGGGCGCTTTTAGCGGAGGTGAAATCCAGCGCTTACGGAGACTTAG
>CANOET010000265.1 GCA_947564835.1 uncultured Eubacterium sp.
GCAGAAGCACGAGTCGGAAATTCTCTTTCCATGTCTTTGCTGTTTTCTTCTGCCTCATTTTCCTGATCATCCCTGGTTTGCGGCGCCCGGATGCCGGTCCTTGCACGGATACTGGCAAATAAACGCGCATTTTCATCTTCCGGCCAAGAAAAAGGATCTGGCTCTGCATCGGACTGGACTGGCGGCATAGATTCCTCGAAATACGGATTTTCTGCCTCGAAATCAGGCTGCGGAGCCGCATGATAAGCAGCCCTGGCCTTTGCTACGGATTCACGGGAGAAATCTACGCTGACGCCCGGATCTTCTTCGGCACGTTCCTCTGGGGAACCAGGCCGGACAAACTGTACCATTTCAGCGGCCTGCTGGGCAAAGGGCTTCCCTTCTTTTACAGCAGCCTCAATAATGCCGCCCCGGGCTAATTCCTGGCGTATTTTAATGCGTTTTACTTTATCTTTGGTTTTTGCGCTCCAGCGGTCCAAGGCATCCAAAAAACGGACAGCCGAAAGAATGTCTGCATTTGGATCTAAAAGAGGGATTCTTTCCTTTGGAAGATAGCCAGACTTCCGGTAGCGCCTTTCCAAAAGGGCCAATAAGGAAGCCAAATCTTCAAACAGGCTCATAGACTGGCCTGCCTGGCCGGAGGCGCACCGTTTTCTAAGAAAATTTTGGGTTTCATCAATCGTTCTCAGCATATCCATAAGCTGATCAGATACGGATTTACTCATACGGGCCTCCCCAACATTCTGGATTTTCTCTATTATACCGGATTCTGGACAGTCTGTCATCTGAAATGGTTTTAGAAAATATCCAGAGGAACAGTGATTCCCCAAGAAATATTGACAACAATGGGGAAAATTTGTATAATAGAAAAAATAAACAAAGATTGACGCAGGTATGGTGCAATGGTAACACTTCTGCTTCCCAAGCAGACAACGCGGGTTCGATTCCCGTTACCTGCTCTCAGATGAAAGCCTTTCACATTTTGTGAAGGGCTTTATTTTTTTAGTTTTGAGAAAAAAGGATTTTTTTAAGGATATCGTTTACCAGTTTGCTTTCCGTAACATGATAGTCTGACGCTGTTTTTTTAATGGCCTGAATAACAGAATCATCCAAATAAAAAGTTTTATTTTTTGCTTTCCGTTCTGCTTCCCGGTCAAATAAATCTGACAAATCCAAAACGGATGGTGAAGACTGGGCAGATATATATTCATTTTGCGAAACAGAAGGCTGTCCAGGGGACTGCTTGTTATATTCCCGTTCCTGCCGTTCCAAAACGCCTTTTGTAAATTTATTTTCCATAAAAAAACATCCTTTCAGACTTAGATAATTTGTTTGCGCAGCAGTTCTTCTGTCAAAGCTGCAATTGCTTCATACCCTTTGGAATGGGGATCATAAAGGGAAATTGGGATAGCAGCCAGTTCACTTTCTGTTAAGCGGACGTTCCGCGGAACAATGGTATCCAGTAAAATTTCCCGCAGATCAGCAGTTTCCGGACTTGTATGAATGAAGTCCAAAAAATCAGCGGATAATTTATTCCTGCTGTCAAAATCGTTGATAATAAATCCCTTTATATTGTCCGCTGTACGAAGACGTTTTCTAGCATTTTCCCATAAAGCAATAAAGAGCTGAGCACCTTCCACGGCGTTCATAGACACATCAGAAATTAAAAGTATTGCTTCTGAAACAAGGAAAGCATTTTGATTGACAATAGACATGCTAGGGTTTGTGTCAATTAAAATATAATCATATTTAGAAAAAAAGTCCTCATAATCGGATAAATAATTTGACAATATCCGTTCCCGTCCGGTAACAGATGCTACATTTAATTCCGCTTTATGTAAAAATATCGAGCCGGGAATAATGTCTAAATTTTCTAATTTTTCAATGGGATGGAAAAGAATTAAAGATTCCGGATGGGGCGGCGGGTTGTCCAAACGGTAAATATCATAGGTGGTAAACAGATCTGGTTTTGTCCGATCTATGCCCATATTATTGGTTAAATTTCCTTGTAAATCGCTATCTATTACAAGTACTTTTTTTCCATTTTGAGCTAGGATTCCGCCAATATTAAAGCAAAGCATTGTTTTTCCAACGCCGCCTTTTAAAGTTCCAAATGTAATTATTTTCATGATAATAGAGATGTTCCTCCTTTCGTGTGGCCCAATTTTTACGCTTATACTGGGCACTTTTTTAAATATAACATAAAAAACAAGGCGAATATAAGGAGATTTTATCGAATATATTATCACATATAATAACTAATATAATAGCTATTATATTAGTTATTATATTCACAAATTATTAGTTATCTGTTAACTAACAATTAAAAATGTATAAAGCGAATATATTAACGATTATATTAAAAATATAATCGTTAATATATTTTATATCAGTTAATCTAATAATTAACTAATATATTTTCTAATATAATAGCTAATATATTTTTAATATATTCGTTAATATATATTCTAATATAATAACTAACAGTTAATTGAATAATTATCTAATATATTCACTAATTATTATATTATGTAATAGAAATATACTTTTCTAATTATTAACTATTCTATTAGTTAATATATTCGTTAATATATTAGAAATATAACGGAGCAAACTGTCTTTTATATACGTACAGTTTACTCCGTTATTTCAAAAATTTTCATTCCGGTTTCCGATATGAAATGATGCTGATCATACAAGAAATCATACACAAAGTACATCCTGTAAGGAAAAAAACGGATGTTAAAAAACTTCCAAAAAAGGTTTCTAAACCGATTTGATAAGAAGCAAATAAAGCAAATCCCAGTCCAAAAACAGATAAATACAACCAAATCCCGTCAAATAACATAGAAAACCGAAGCCCATGCAAGACAATCTGTTGTACAAAGAATAATGCCCCGCAAAAAACAGTTGCTAACAGTTGTATCCACCAGGAAAGATCAGGAAAATAAATGGGAGAAGAACCTGGAGGATAAACTGAAATTGCCTGGAATGCGGCAGCGACTAATAACACCAGGCCGCCGAAAATACCAACAACAGCCGCAGCTAAACTGCCTGGATTAACAGTAGGATACTGGTCCGTAGCTTTTGTTGCAGGATGAAAGTACCCTTCCACTAAAGAGGCGCCGCAGTATCCACAAATACGCCCCTTTGCTGGTTTATTACAATTTGGGCATCTGGTCATAAATACCTACACCTTTCAAGAATCAGTCAATGGATATTATCAATATATTTTATCACAAGGCTTTCTTTATTTCAAAAAAATTCAGCCATGATTGCCTTTCGTTGACATTCATTGGACCATATGATTTAATAAAAAAACAGAAAAGCTTGTGGAAAATGGAGGGGGCCAACAAGCTTTTTAGATAAAAAATATTGAGGTGTTTATTGATGAAAATACGGTGGATTGCTGGGCTTATGGCCGCGGCAATGGCAGCTTCTGTCCCTGTTTATGCCGAAGATGCAGTATCAGCAGCTTTAAAAAAATCTTTGACCAAGCAGGCTGTACAACAGACAACTGAAGGAAATACAGAAGCATCGGATTCCGGTGCATTTACAGGTTCAACACCTCTTGTGCAGTATCTCTATAAAGCATTTTCATCCAGTCCTTCTTCTGTATCTGTCCCAACGAATTTATTTTCAAGTCAGGATATGGAAACAAGATTTGAAGAATTGGGACAGGCCTGCATTGAAGCCTATATTCAAAATGGGCTGACAGATTATGTTACTCATTTTGATTATAGCTACACCAGCGAAAATTCCGGTATCATTACTTTAAATTTGACTTACAACAACAGCAGTCCAGAAAGCCGCCAGGCTAATTTTAAAGCTTTGGAGCAAAAAGCAGCTTCTATTGTGGCTTCCGTAACGAAACCGGAGATGACAGAACGGGAAAAAGCACAAGCTTTAAGCAATTATGTTGCCCAAAATGTAAAATATGATTTTGCAGGATTTCAGCGGTATCAAAGCGGTCAAAACGTTTATGATCAGCAGACAGCTTATGCAGGATTAGTAAGTGGCAGTGCGATTTGCCAAGGCTTTGCCCGGGCTTATAAACTTTTATGTGATAAAGCGGGCATTCCCTGTGTCGTTGTATTTGGAACAACAAAACAGTTTGGAACTGCTCATGCCTGGAACCGTGTTCAATTAGACGGGAAATGGGAAACTGTGGACACTTCCAATCCTCAATTAGCAATTAACCATGTAGGAAGCTTTTGTATTCCTGCAGATGTGGTAAGCTCCACATTATCTCCTGAAGGACAGAAAACCATTGTTTCCAGTCAAGTGTCCCGTTATATTTTCTGATTTATACAAAAAATAAAGCTAAGATGTGTTAAATATTGGATAATTGACAAATATGTGAAGTAGTGTTAGAATGAAGCCGGAATTGGAGCAATTTGGATAATTTTCTTCAATCCAATAAAGCAGCCGTCAGGCCGAGAATTTTATATCAAATTCGAGAGGTGGAATAATCCAATGAAAAAGGTACTAAAACAGCTAACAGCCGTCTTTACGGGCGCAATTATGGCCTCTGCGTTGATTCTGCCTATTTATGCTGCGGAAACATCGCTTTTGCAAACAACAAATGGAAAAGCTGTAGAAAATGTTTCTTTGAAAAAGGAAAATTTATCCAAATACAACAGCTTTTTTAAAGCGATTGGCGCAACGGATAGCCAGATCCGGGAAATGTATCTGGCTGGAAGAATCCGGATGAAAGTTGGAGAAACCGTAGAGCTTCATCTTTTGCAGCCTGCCCGGGCTAAAAACGCCAATGCAGCTTTATCTCTTTTAGTAGGTAAACAGGCTGCTGTTTCTGTAACAGGTCCCAGTGATGGAAAAACGATTAAAAATAGCAATGGCGAATATCTGCCATTAACTTTTACAGGAAAAGCAAACGGCACGGATCTTTACATAGCAAATCTGGAACCTTATGGAATTTGTGCTTATGAGTTTATTGTTGGTTCCGGCAAAGGTGTAACAAATACCAATCCGAAGCTTTACTGGGACGAGGTCGCATCTGCGGATACATCTGCAGTTGATTACGAAGATGTAAAGACAATCAATTATAACCCCTCTCCTTTAGGCGTTGCTTTATCCACGCAAGGTTCTTCTTTGTTGAGCCAGGGAGGCGTTAAAATCGCCGGAAAACAGGTCAATGGAATCATGCTGAATGGTCACGCCCTATATTCTCCCTCTGCCGTAGTAAACTCCGCGCCGAAATCAACCCTTCTTGGCATGTTAAACGAGGAAGAAATTATAACCGTTAATAATGCAGGCGTCCGGGCAGCCAAAAAAGCTCCTGAACCAACCCGTCTGGGCCTGCTGAA
>CANOET010000266.1 GCA_947564835.1 uncultured Eubacterium sp.
TTCACCGCAGCGTTGCCCCAGTCCGCCCAAGGTGTGTCTCCCGGCGCATTCCCTGGCCACAGTCCGCAGAGTCGTCCGGAAAGCCACATTCCCCTGGCAATCAAGATTTTTCGTGAAGCCCAAAAATCAGCACAATGTCAAAAGTATTTCTTTTCTGGTAATGGCTCTCCTTAATATAGGATACCACTGTAAGATTTAAATCAGGATGCTGGGACAAAATCTCCGTTCCTGGCCATACTCCCAGCCTCATTCGCCATAGCCCATGCTGTGCCTCTGCTCACAAGCTTCCCTGGAATGTTGTTTCCCAAAATATTTTTCAATTCATTGTCAAAAATCTTCATCAAACTTTTCAATTCTTTCTTATTCGGTGTTCTTTGTGTCTGTTCTATCCATCCATCCAGTTGCTTATCAAAGGCTTCAAACACTGGCTCTTTAGTCTTCATCTGCTGCAAGTGTCTCACTATATCATTGCGGTTGTTTACAAAACTTCCGTTTCTTTCTGCCAGTTCTGTAAAAGAAACATCCAAAATTTCCAGAGAAATGGTACTCAACAGGAAATCGCGTAACGACGGAACCCCTTTTCCAGTAATGACACTCCTTGTTATTCCAGTTATACAATTACTCGCCACCCCTTTTACTTCATTTAGAGGTGCAGATACATCTAAGCTCTCACGTATCCCATCTACAATTTTTCCGCTCACGTTATCTCCGACTTTTTCCATTACGCCACACGCAAGATCCACTGTAGAACGGCCAAATGCCATTATAAGTTGTTCCATATTGTTCATACGATTGTTTTCTATATCTGTCATGCATTCGTGGCCACATTGCGAAGTCAATGAAAATGTTACACCACCATTCACGAGACTTCCTCCTGGCAACCAGTTTAAGGCTACTCCGATGGTTGTCCCCCGATATGTCAACCGTATAATTGCACTAATACAATGAATCGTAATCGGAAGCGGTTCTGTCACACCATATGCATTGCATATTTCTTTTATCATCGAAATAGTAAGCATTGTTAATGGAATCCTGTCAAGGCCAAATTGTCCCCCAAAAGTTCCCACAGCGATAGCTGTACCAGCATGACTCCATTTATATTTACGAATAATTTTTTCTGCTTTATTGCGTTCTATTATATAATTCTGTGTCATCTTTTTCGCCTTCCCTTCTGTTCCTCATAAATATTCTGCTGCTTTTCTTTTTATACATAAAGCACATTGGAATCACCATCCCTTCCAAGACAGATATAAATATTGATAACTATCAGGTCAAACGAAACAATTTTATATATTTTTTGTTAAAATATAGATCAAATACTACCATAAAAGAACTAATAATACAATTAGTAATATTGCATATTGTTTTTTACAAACTTTTGTTAAAAATTCCTAACCTGGATTGTTATATTTCCGTTTATGGTCTGTTTATGCCGGGAGCCTTGATTTTACCATTAAAATTTGTATAGTTATAAATAGGCAGCGGAGTGTTGCCGGATGTCATGCTGCAAAGCTAGTACTGTGTTATACAATGCAGTACTAGTATTGTGTTGCATAACGCAGTACAAGGGTAAAAGTGCGGTATGGAGAAAAAAGTGAAAAGGGGCTGATTTCAATGAAGGATGGTTAACAGGTAATTTTGGCAGCTGCGCTGCTATGCGCAGGGTAAATCCCAATAACGAAGAATGGAAAAGATCTTATTTTCCGCCTGGACCAGACAGGAAGGCGGGCGGTTCTGAATGACAGAGGGGCCGCGAAAGAGGAAAAAGGTGATATGCACAGGCGCAGAGTAATCTGCACGGTCTTAAAGCGGCAGGTGCGGTTACATGGGTTCTGTAGCAGGAAAGGAAGGTTTATTATGGCTGTAAATGGAATTGGTAGTGTACATACATATATTTATCATACAGACACGGGAAAATTGTCGACCAAAGATGGTTCGCAAGATGATTTTGTAGATTTTTTTAACGGGGATCTGGATGGCATGCATTCGGATACATTGAATGGATTTGACCAGAGGCAAAAACACGGCATCGAAAATATACGAATGCTATATGAATCGCAGATAGCCGCTGGCATGTTCCGCGGAGGAAAGCCGAATGAAATTGAAATAACGAGCGAAACCGAAGACGCAACAGTCACGCATTTTACCATTAACGGCGAGAAAATACTTACGGCGTATGATATGAATGCATTTTTCTATATAGACGATGGAATGGCGGATGAGCTGCTGTATCGGACACGGGAATCCAAACCGTATGATCCGTCGGATAACAGTGTGAATATCGCTGTGGGAGATGTATTTGATCTTGGCAACGGATATCAATTGCGTGTGCAGGATGGCCATATCCAAATCGATGGACTGGGCAGAGGCAATGAGGAAACGGATCAAAAGGTAAAGCGGATGGCTTACGGCCTGCATGCATTGATCCGATTTGCAGACCAGCAGTGGATGTCTGAACAGATAGACCCCGAAAGTACGCCGATGCTGTTAGACCTGCTGCGGGAAATCGGGGTGGATACCGGGAAGGAATTTACGATCAACAGGACGAAGTGCGGGATCCGGTACGGAAGAATCCGGGAAGCAGGCAATAAGTTTGGCGTTCCGGGTTCGGTATTTCAGGAAGCACAGAAAAAGTATGAGGAATTTCTTTATACACCGCTTTCGCAAAGGGCGAATATAAAAGCGTAAAGCGGCCTTTGCAGACGCTGGTACTGCATGCGTTAACAAAACCAGACAAAAGACAAAATGCACGTGCTTGGCCACAACCCGCAGAGTCGTCCGGTTAGCCATATCCTCCTGGCCAATCAAGATCTATCGGGAAGCTCAAAAACGCAACATAATGTCAAAAGAATTTCTTTTCTGGTTCATCCAGGTTAGGGTTTATTATGATTGCTTCTATTGTCATTCCTATGATATACTATTTTAAAACCTATACAACCATGCGAATTATATATTAAGACAGTAAAATTGCAGGAAGACGGAAACATATTGAAAAACAGCAATGATTTATAGTACGCAGATGAAAAGGGGCAGGAATGAAAGAGCGGATTTTAGTTGTAGATGATGAAAAGGAACTTGCCGATGTACTGGAGATTTATCTGCAAAATGACGGGTATATCGTGCATAAATGTTATAATGGCAGGGAAGCGCTTGCATGCATAGAAAGCACGGATCTGGATCTGGCTATTTTGGATATCATGCTACCGGACCTGGACGGCAGGAAGCTTTGCAGAAAGATCCGGGAAAAGCATTACTATCCGGTTATCATGCTGACCGCGAAAACGGCAGACAGCGATAAGATCATGGGGCTTACCATCGGTGCGGATGATTATATTACAAAACCGTTTAATCCGCTGGAGGTTACGGCCAGAGTGAAGACGCAGCTAAGGCGCTATATACAGTATAACCAGCTGGCGCAGCGCCGGGAAAGCTGTCCGCAGGAATATGAGATTCGGGGCCTGCAGATCAATTTAGGCAGCCACAGATGCTTTTTGTATGGAAAAGAGCTGCAGCTGACCCCGATAGAGTTTTCGATCCTTTGGTATTTATGTACCAGGCAGGGGACGGTGGTGCCGTCTGAAGAATTGTTTGAGGCGGTCTGGAAAGAAAAATATTTCAATCAAAACAATACGGTTATGGCGCATATCGGCAGGCTGCGGGAAAAAATGCAGGAACCGGCTAAGCATCCTAAATTTATTCGGACTGTATGGGGAGTGGGATATACCATTGATTAGAAACTTATAAGCGATTTTTTAAGCAAAGTGGCAAAATTTTGACTCCGGGCGACAGAATTGTCATTGTGTTGCGTTTTTTAGTGGCTATGCGGACGCTGGATGAGGGGGAAAGGGCTTGGCTTCCGGCTGGTTTTCACCGTCTTTACATGAAACGCAAATTCAGGTGTTGTAAAGCGCCTGCCCCCAGCCCGCAGAGTCGTCCGGATCGCCATATCATACCCCCTAGTCTATAAAATAAATAAAGCCAGATAGCTAACCAATATCCGCACAGGAGTGAAACAGAGCAGATGAAAAAAGAAAAAAAGGAATTTCAGCAGCTTGCGCGCAAAATTTACATTTTAACAGCACTGATGTTTCTAGCTGTGGCAGTAACAGTATATGCGATTTACTCTTATGTACTGCACGGGCGATTTGCCAATTTTGTCCTTGCAGTATTTCAGCACATATGCGGGATAGGCGAAGCCCATGCAGTCAGTCTGTATCAGAGGATATTCCGCAGCCATATGGATCAATGGATGCTGCTGTTGATTATAACGGTGGCAGTTGTTTTTTTGCGCATTTATGTCAACCAGCTCATCCGGTATTTCCTGGAAATCAGCCAGGGGATGGATGTACTTTTGCAGGAGCATAGGCAGAATATCGTGCTCTCCCCGGAGCTGTCAGTGGTTGAACGCAAAATGAACCTGGTGAAACAGGCGGCGCTGCAGCGGAATCATACGATACTTGCCGCAGAACAGCGGAAAAACGATTTGGTCATGTATCTGGCGCACGACCTGAAAACACCGCTTGCTTCTGTGATCAGTTATCTTAGCCTGCTGCGGGATGAAAAAGAGATTTCCGAAGAACTGCGGGATAAATATTTGATGATTTCTTTAAAGAAAGCAGAACGGTTGGAAGAACTGATTTATGAGTTTTTTGAAATCGCGAAGTTCAGCCTTTCCGATATTACCCTTCATTGCACGAAGGTCAATCTGACGCGGCTGCTGGAGCAGCTGGTATTTGAATCAGGGCCGGTCCTGGATCAGAAGGGACTGACATGCAGGGTGGATATGGCAGAAGATTTGCTGGTCTGCTGCGATGCGGATAAAATGCAGCGTGTATTTGAAAATCTTTTGCGCAACGCGGTTATCTACAGTTTTGAAGGATCGCAGATTACAATAGCTGCTGACAGCCAGGGGGACAGTCTTGTGGTGCGGTTTATCAATCGCGGGGATACGATTCCGCAAGAGAAGCTGGAGCGTATTTTTGAGCAGTTTTACAGACTGGATACCGGGCGGAATACTGGCGGCGGATCGGGGCTGGGGCTGGCAATTGCGCGGCGGATTGTGGAGCTGCATCAGGGGAGGATTTCCGCGGTAAGTGAAGAGGGGGTGACGACGTTTACGGTTGTGATGCCGGGGATATTGGAAAAAAGAAAATGTGCAGGTAACCCATGCCAAACGAAAGAAGGAATACTTAAGGATGAAAGCATTGATGAATAGAGATCCTGGTTAGTCATATCTCCTGGCCCGGACGCCGGATGAGGGGGCGGGGCCTGGATTTCGGCTCCTATTCCAGAATG
>CANOET010000267.1 GCA_947564835.1 uncultured Eubacterium sp.
GCGCCCGGACGGTGCCACTGTGTAAACGCAGAATGCCTAGGGATTCTTAACATTCTGGAATAGGAGCCGGAAGCCAGGCCATTTCCCCATCCCACGGCGTCCGCATAGCCAATAAAAAAACGCACACCACTTCAAATGCAGCTCTATCCTGGTGTATCCAGCTCAGGATACGATCCTCTTGAATTTTCTTTCGATTTCTGTTTTGGACATCGCTATAATCGTCGGCCTCCCATGCGGACAGTGGTAAGGATTGTCCAGCTCCAGCAGGTCGGACAGCAAATGCTCTGCTTCTGCCCGCGACAGGCGCTGGCTTCCTTTTACGGCTGCTTTACATGACATGGACGCGATTTTTTGAAGGATCAGATCTGGTGTCTGCTTTCCGTTTTCATGGGACAGTCCGTCCAGCATTTCTAAAAACAGCTCTTTTTGATCCAGGTTGTATAAGTTTGCCGGAACTGCGCAGATGGCGTATTCCCTGCCGCCGAATGCATGTACTTCGAAGCCGGTTTTTAGGAATTGCTCCTTATATTTTAAGAATAGTTCCTGTTCCTGCATGGTCATGGTGATAATGACAGGCGGGCTGATCTGCTGGGAAGTAAACGTATGGTCTGCTAATTGTGCCATCATTCGTTCGTATAATACTTTTTCGTGCGCGGCATGCTGGTCGATCATAAAGAGTTCGTCTTCTACCTGCACCAGCCAATAGGTATCAAATAGCTGCCCGATGACTGTATAATTACGCCGTTTTGCCTCCTGGATAAAATCTGCGTGGTAGTGCCCGCTGTCAGAGATGGACAGCTGTTCGTAAACGGGCTGTTGACTGGCGTAAGAACCGTGCGGCTGTCCGGACTGGCCAGAAGCATATGTGTTGGCTGAATATTTATCCTGCGGCGTTTGTCCGGCTGTTGTGTTTTCTACGTTTTGGCGTGTATATTGACTGCCCTGCAGTGTTTGTCCGGCTGCAGCGTTTTCTGTGTTTTGGCCTGCATATTGACTGCCCTGCAGCGTTTGTCCAGACGTAGCGTTTTCTGCGGTTTGGCTTGCACATGGACTGTTCTGTAGCGTTTGTCCGGCTGTTGCGTTTTCTGTGTTTTGGCCTGTACATGGGTTCTGTAGCGTTTGTCCGGCTGTTGCGTTTTCTGCGGTTTGGCCTGTATATGGGCTTGGCTGCGGTTTTTGATCTGGAAATGGCTGACTGCTGTCTGCGTACTTTTTTGTCTGCTGCTGCGGGTATTTCCGTTCGTAGGGGCTGTCTTTTTTCACTGACTGGGCGATTGCTTCCAGACGTTTTTTCTCGAACGGCTCGGGCCTGCGTTCTGCCGCTGTTTCTGCTGTTTTCTTTTTGGCTTTTTCTTCCACAGGCGGTACTTCCTGGATCATGTCTTTGTGTTCTAATGCCGCGCGGATGATTTTTGTCAGCTGGGCGTAAATTTCCTCGCCCTGGCGGAACCGGATCTCCATTTTGGCCGGATGTACATTTACGTCAATCAGATCGCTGTCCATGGTAATCTGCAATACGGTAAATGGGTATTGATGCTTCATCAGAAATGGTTTGTATGCATCTTCCAGGCATTTCGTGATAAGCGTGCTTTTTATGTAACGGCCATTGATAAAATAGGTTTCAAAGTTACGGTTCCCTCTGGAAATAAACGGTTTTCCGATAAAACCGTCGACACGGAACAGGCTGCATTCTGTATGTACAGGCAGTACGCCAGCTGCAATGTCCCGTCCGAAAATATGGTAAATAATGTCTTTTAGCTGTGTATTGCCGTTGGTATGTAATTTGGGCTGGTTGTTGACAATCAGCTGAAACGAAATACCAGGATGCGACAAGGCCAGCCGTTCGGCCAGTGTGCTGATATAAGAAGCTTCTGTCTGCGCGGATTTTAAAAATTTCCTTCTGGCCGGCGTATTGTAAAACAGGTTCCGCACCAGAAATGTCGTACCCTCCGGCGCCCCCACTTCTTCCAGGCTGATTTCCTTGGAGCCTTCGATCGTATATTTCGTACCGGACAATTCAGATGCTGTCTTTGTAATCAATTCTACCTGCGCAACCGACGCTATGCTGGATAACGCTTCTCCCCGGAACCCAAGGGAAGATATCGTAAGCAGGTCTTCCATACAGCTTAATTTGCTCGTCGCATGCCGCAAAAAAGCGGTCGGTACCTGTTCTTTGGGGATCCCCTGCCCGTTATCTGTAATACGGATCAAAGAAATGCCTCCTTCCTTGATCTCAATGGTAATGGCAGTCGCTTTTGCGTCAATGGCATTTTCCACAAGTTCTTTGACTACCGAGGAAGGCCGTTCTACAACTTCTCCCGCGGCAATCTGGTCAATGGTCTGTTCGTCCAGTATTTTTATTTCGGGCATGCAAAGCCTCCTTTCATTACCACCGGTTGCGCACCTTATTCTGCAGTTCATTCAGCTTATTCAGTGCATCCAGCGGCGTCATCACACGGATATCCAAATTCCGCAGCTCTTCGATAATCGTATCGTCTTTTACCGTATCAAACAGCGAAATCTGCTCCATATCCACCGTATCCATCCTCGCTGCCTTCTTTTCCGGCCTTGCCGCAGGCTTTTTTACAGTAATCTGCTTTGCCGCCTCTGTGATATCATGCGCACTCAGCTCTTCCACAATCTCTTTTGCACGCGCAATCACACTCTCCGGCACCCCCGCCAGCTTTGCGACCTGGATCCCGTAGCTTTTATCTGCCCCGCCTTTTACAATTTTGCGCAAAAAGACGATATCGTCCCCTTTTTCCTTTACCGCAATACAGTAATTGTTTACATTATCAAGCTTCCCTTCCAGCTCGGTCAGTTCATGATAATGCGTGGCAAACAGTGTTTTGGCCCCCAGCAGCTTCGGATTAGAGATGTGCTCCACAACGGCCCAGGCAATGCTCAGGCCGTCAAAGGTGCTGGTGCCGCGGCCGATTTCATCCAGGATCAAAAGGCTGTTGTCTGTCGCATTGCGCAGGATATTGGCAACCTCGGTCATCTCTACCATAAATGTGCTCTGCCCGCTTGCAAGGTCGTCCGAAGCGCCGACTCTTGTAAACACCCGGTCTACCAGGCCGATATCCGCGGATTTTGCCGGAACAAAGCTGCCCATCTGCGCCATCATAACGATCAGGGCGGTTTGGCGCATATAGGTCGACTTACCTGCCATGTTCGGGCCGGTAATTATCGAAATCCGGCTGTCCGCGTGGTCCAGATACGTATCGTTTGTAATAAACATCTCATGGCTGATCATTTTTTCCACAACCGGATGCCTGCCCTCGCGGATGTCAATGATGCCGTTTTCATTCAGCTTCGGACGGCAGTAATGGTTTTCCTCCGCTACGACGGCGAGCGATACAAGTACATCCAGCGCGGCAACCGCTTTTGCAGTCTGCTGGATACGCACGACCTGGTCGGCGATCTGTTTGCGGATTTCGCAGAAATAGTCATATTCCAGTACCACCAGCTTATCCTCCGCGCCCAGGATCATATCTTCCAGTTCTTTTAATTTCGGCGTTATATAGCGCTCTGCGTTGGCAAGCGTCTGTCTGCGGACATAATGCGCCGGCACCAGGTTTTTGTAGGAATTGGTCACTTCCAGATAGTAGCCGAAGACTTTATTGTGCTTGATCTTTAAATTTTTAATCCCGGTTTCTTCCCGTTCCTGCTTTTCGATATCAGCCAGCCAGGTCTTGCCGTTGGTGCGCGCTTCCCGCAGCTTGTCAATATCCTCTTTATAGCCGTTTTTCAAAATGCCGCCTTCGCGCACGGAGATCGGCGCTTCTTCTTCGATCGAAGCATCGATCAGCTGCCAGATATCCTCCAGCGCATCCATTTCCTCCTGCGTCTGCACAAGCAGCGGGCTGTGGAAATCATCCAGTATTTTTTTCAGCGGGGCAATCATATGGATGGAACTGCTCAGCGCAAGCAGGTCCCTGGGATTGGCAGTCTGATAAGTCACGCGCGTAATCAAACGTTCCAGGTCATGGATCGGGCGCAGATATTCCCGCAGCTCTTCCCGGTCAATCATCCTGCTGTTGATCTCTTCGACTGCATCGTAGCGGCGTTCGATCTCGCTTCGTTCAATCAGCGGCTGCTCCACATAAGAACGCAGAGTGCGGGCGCCCATGGCCGTCTTCGTTTTATCCAGCACCCACAGCAGGGAACCGCGTTTTTGCTTTTCCCGCATCGTTTCTACCAGTTCCAGGTTGCGCCTGGTAGAACTGTCGATCACCATAAACATCCCGGTTGTATAAGGATGGATCGCCGACAGATGCTCCATGGAATTTTTCTGTGTCTCGTACAGATATTTCAGCAAAGCGCCCGCAGCCGTCGTCCCATACGGATAATCCTTCAGCCCAAGCCCCTCGACGCTGTTTACCTTAAAATGCGCCTGCAGCGTGGCAGACGCCGTTTCATCAGAAAAATACCAGGCTTCCAGGGCGGAAATACTGACCCGCAGCCGGGCGCGGATTTCTTCGATATCGATGCCGCTCATATAAAAAGCCTCATTGCAGATAATCTCAGAAGGCGCAAATTTGTTGATCTCATCGGACAGCTTTTGCTCTGTTTCCACCTCCGTCACATAATAATCGCCCGTTGTAACGTCAGCAATCGATAGCCCGTAATGGCCATTTAAGTATACGATGGACATAATATAATTATTCTTAGATTCATCCAGCGCCTGCATATTTGTATTCGTGCCGGGAGTTACGATGCGGATCACTTCCCGGTGGACGATGCCCCTGGCCTGCTTCGGATCCTCGACCTGTTCGCAGATAGCGACCTTATATCCTTTTTCCACCAGCTTATTCAGGTATCCTTCCACGGAATGATACGGCACGCCGCACATCGGGGCACGTTCTTTTAAGCCGCAGTTTTTTCCGGTCAGCGTCAGTTCCAGTTCTTTCGATGCCTGTACCGCGTCGTCAAAAAACATTTCATAAAAATCACCCAGACGGTAAAATAAGATACAGTCTTTGTATTGTTCTTTCATCTCTAAATACTGCCGCATCATCGGCGTTGCTTCGGACATGATGTCTGTCATCTGTGAAAAACCTCTCTTCTATAATTTATCCTTTGATTTGTGGATCCTTTGATTTTTAGACAATAAACGTATTATAGTATAAGAAGAATGAAAAAACAATCGGTAATCGGGATATTTTTTTATATCCGGGATCTGTCAGATGAGAAACACTTTAGACATTGTGTTGCGTTTTTTACTGGCTATGCGGACGCCGGATGAGGGGGAAAGGGCCTGGCTTCCGGCTCCTATTCCAGAATGT
>CANOET010000268.1 GCA_947564835.1 uncultured Eubacterium sp.
AGCCCAGCGGCGCCTTTAGCTTCTGGCGTTTAGCCAGGGCGAACTAGGCGACGCGCCCGGACGGTGCCACTATGTAAATGCAGAATACTTAGGGATTCTTAACATTCTGGAATAGGAGCCGAAATCCAGGCCCCGCCCCCTCATCCGGCGTCCGGACAGCAGCAAAACGCAACACAATGTCAATTCTGTCGCCCAGAGTCAGAATTTTGCCACTCGCCCTCCCGCATCTGCCCGCGCAGCTTCTCGCAAAAGCGCGACACCCTGTTATGATCCCCATCCGCACTTGTCACGCCAATCACTAGCTGCTCCTGCTCAACAAGCGCCGGAAAATAGAAATCACACTGGCTGCTGTCCGACGCATTATTCACTGGAATCCCCTTCGTGCGGCATTCCCGGAAAATCCTGGTATTCACCTGCCTGTCATCCGTCGCGGCCAGTACAAAATGCACGTTCTTCGGTATTTCACCCGGCTGGTACACACGCTGCAAAACAGCTACCTGATCCGGATACTGTTGCTGCAATGCAAGGATTTCCTCCCGGATCTTAGGTGCAGCCACCGTAACAGAGGCTCCAAAACGCAGCAGGCCGGCTATGCGCCGCAGCGCAATCCGGCCTGCACCATATACCCATACTTGTTTCTCTGCCAAATTTATGTAAATCGGAAAATATCTGCCCATAACCTGACTTCTCCCATGCCTGAAAATGCGTACCAGTTCCGATAACCTTGCACTATTACGGAAGACCTTACACTGTTGCGGAAAAATCTTGCACTGTCACGGAAGGGTCCTACTCATACCGTATCTTTTCCAACACTTCCATGCAATGATACAATTCCTCCCGTTCCAGCCCGTCCCGCAGATGATAGAGTATTTTGTCTATCACCTTCTGCGCGGATGCCTCCAGCATCCCTTCCAACAGCTCCCGCTCCTGATCCGGCAGCTGCCGGAGGCCGCGCCCCATCCGCCAGCTGATCTCCTGTGCGGCCTTGCGGCCGATCTGCTGGATACGCGGTATCAGGTTCCGGCATGCATACCAGTCCGCAAATTCCGCTGCCTTTGCATCCAGAAAACGCTCCGCTTCTGCACGCAGCCCGTCCGCGCGGGCTGTTTCCCAGCCGCTTTGGAATGCATCAATATCATAAAGCGCCACGCCTTCCAGCTGCGCGATCTCCTCTTCCATATCCCGCGGCACAGCCAGGTCAATCAGTACCTGTTCTCTGCCGGTCCCTTTCCTTGCCTGCGCAAACGGCTCCTTCCGCAGCGTAAGGTTCGGGCTGACCGTTGCGGAAAGGATCAGGTCACATGCCGGAACCAGGCTGTAGCGTTCCCCGTAGTCAATCCGGCTGCAGCCTTTTGGAATCTCCACAACCCCGCTGCGATACTGGCGTACAGTTACGGTAACGGACGCGCCTTCTTCGGTCAGCGCCTCCGCCGCAAGCTTTCCCATCTGCCCGTTCCCGATGACAAGGCATTTTTTTCCCTGCAGCGAATAATCCTGCTGCTTTAACCGGGCAATGGCACAATGCACAGCCGAAGTATCCGCATGTGCAAACATCCCCTTGGCCCTGACCTCTTTGCCTGCCGTAACCGCCTGGCGAAACAGCACTTCTAACAGCGTATCCGTGCAGTAAAGCTCCCGCGCCCGTCTTACGGCATCCTTTACCTGCGTCAGAATCTGGTCCTCTCCTACAATGCGGGATTTGAATCCTGCCGTCAGTGCGAACAAATGCCTGACGGCTTCCTCTCCCGTACGTCCGCAGAAATATTGTCCGTATGATACGCCTGCAAGCGGAGCCGGAAGAATGCTTTCCAGCAATGCCGGCATGCTGATATCCCCCGGCACGGCGCTTACATACAGCTCCGTACGGTTGCAGGTCGACAGCAGTACGCAGCCTCTGACACCCGGCTGCTTTTTCATCTCCTGCAGCGCCCGTTCCGCCTGCGAAGCCGTAAATGAAAAGCATTCTCTTATTTTTACGCTTGCTGTATGATGGTCAATTCCCGCCATTTGTAAATCCATGCTTCATCCCCGCATTCCAGCTGCTTGTAAGCGCAGCTGCAAACCAGCCTGCCGCAGACAGCCCGCTGCGTCACTGCACTGCCTCCTGCTGCCACTGCTCCAGCATTTCCACCAGCTTCTTATTTTCTTCCCGTCCGCGGACAGCGATCCGGTACCAGCCTTCGGCAAGCCCCTCAAAATTGCTGCAGTCACGCAGCAGAATCCCATGCATGACCGAAAAGGCATGCAGCTTCGGCCTGCTTTGGAAAAAGATGATATTCGCTTCCCCTCTGGCCTGTGTAATCCCGATCCGGTGAAGCTCTTCCAGCAGCCAGGCACGTTCCCTGGCGACCTCCTGTACGGTTTTTTGCACAAACTCCCGTTCCCCCGTACAGGCAATCCCCGCTTTCTGCGCTACAGCAGATAAGTTACACATCTGTACGGCGCTGCGCAGCTTTCCCATCAGCTCCTGATCCGTACACAGGCCGTAGCCGAGACGGATACCTGGCATTGCAAACATCCTGGTAAATTCCTTTACGATAAACAGCAGGCGGCTGGCATCCTTGGAACGCATCGTCACATCCTCCGCGCATTCCACAAAATCCAGGCAGCATTCGTCCAGAACCAGAAGCGTACCGGTCTGCTCGCACCGCTGCAGCACCTGTTTTACCTCTTCCCTGCTGTAGAGCACGGCAGCCGGATTGTTCGGATTGCACCAAAACACAACGTCCGTCTCCTGCGTAATATGCGTAAGGAACTCCTCCACCGGCGCCCGGAACCCATCCTCCTGTTTGGTATAGAAATAATCAATCCCGCACTGGGCCATGGAAAGCGCACGCAGATATTCCTCAAATCCAGGCGTCGGCAGCAGCGCCTTTTTCGGCCTTAATACCCACATCAGGTTGCGGATAATCTCCGAAGGGCCGACACCGCAGTAGACCTGCTGCGGCTCCACGCCCTCCCATGCCGCCACATGCTCGTTCAATGCGCCCGGATGCTCCTGCACCTCCAGCATCGCGGCTACAAGGCCGCTTCTCGCAGCCTCCATCACTGCATCCGGAATCCCCAGGAAATTGATATTTGCCGAATAATCGATACAGGTATTCTGGTAAAACAAATTACCTTCTTGCTGAAACATCATAAGCTCCTTTCCGCTTTTCTGAAAAAGCCTGAAAGCGTCCCGCTTAACTGCTGCGGGTCAACCGGTTTTGCCACATGCGCGTTCATCCCGGCATCCAGCGCTTCCTTTACATCTTCCGTAAACGCATTCGCTGTCATCGCAATAATCGGAATCAGGGCAGCATCCGGCCTGCGCAGGGAACGGATCTGCCTGGTAGCGTCATATCCGTCCATCACAGGCATCTGCACGTCCATCAGTATCCCGTCATACAGCCCCGGGCTGGAACGTTCAAACTCTTCCACTGCCAGCTGCCCGTTTTCCACAACCTTGCAGGTTACCTCCTGCATAGCCAGAATTTCGCTCAGAATCTCCGCATTCAGCTCCACATCCTCCGCAACAAGAAAATGCCTGCCCGCAAGCACATTTTCGCCCTTGCCCTCTTCCTGCCCCTTCCTGCGGTCCGCCTGCAGCTGCATCATCCGTTCCCTGAAATTGGCCACAAAAAACGGCTTTGGCAAAAAAGCGCTGATCCCGGCTTTGGCAGCCGTTGTTTCAATCTCCGTCCATTCATAAGCCGTCAGCACAAGAATCGGTACCTCCTGCGGCACGATGGCACGGATTTTCCCGGCTGTCTCCAATCCATCCATCTCTGGCATCTTCCAGTCAATAAGAATCACATCATAGCCGCTGTGTGCAGCCTTTGCCTTTTGCACCATTTCCACCGCCTGCGCCCCGTGCAGCACATAGTCGATATGGACACCCGTACCGGCCATCAGGCTGATCATATTCTCGCAGACCTCCAGCTCATCATCCACAACCAGTATCCGGGAAATCCCATGATTTTCCCAAAATCTGGTATCCGTGCTTTCATCCGGAATCCTAAGGTCCAGCCGCACGGTAAATGTACTGCCCTTTCCGACCTCGCTCTCCACCTGGATGGAGCCGTTCATCATTTCCACAATATTTTTCGTAATTGACATGCCAAGCCCGGTCCCCTGAACCTTACGCGTTGTACTGTTTTCCGCGCAGGTAAACGCGTCAAAAATCTTCTCACAATATTCCGGCGTCATCCCATAGCCGTTATCCTTCACCATAATGCTCAGCCGCTGGAAATCACGGGACGCCTGCTCCTCCCCGGTAACCCGCAGCTCAATATGCCCGCCCTCCTGCGTGTACTTCACCGCATTGGACAAAAGGTTAATCAGCATCTGGTTAATCCTCGTCTCATCTCCGATCAGCTGTTCATGCTGCAGTCCGCTGACATGCACATCAAACGTCTGCTTTCTGGCATTTGTCTGCGGCCGGATCACCGTATCCACCGCACTGACCGTATCCGCCAGCTCAAATTCACTGATATTCAGCACCATCTTCCCGCTTTCAATCTTGCTGATATCCAGCACATCGTTGATCAGGCTCAGCAGATGGTGGCTGGACGCTGTCACTTTACGCGTATATTCCCTGACCTTGGCCGGATTCTCCGCATCCCGCATCAGCAGCGTCGAAAACCCGATAATCGCGTTCATCGGCATGCGGATATCATGGCTCATATTTGACAAAAACATGGATTTTGCATGATTTGCAGATTCCGCAGATGCCAGCGCGTCCTCCATCTGCCGGACTTTTTCTTGCAGTTCTTTGAGCTGATCCGCTTTGTTTTTGCAGATACGCCTTTGGCGGCGCGCAAAAACAATGCATACTGCCGCTGCCGCCAGGCATATCACAGCGATCACAGCCAGGATGGCCGAAACCGTGCCGGCGGAGATTCCTCCCGTTCCAGTTAACATATCTATCCCCCAAGTGACAGCCAGGTGTTTTTGCACTGCGAAGGCAAAACACAGGCGCGCGGCCTGCTGCATCTGCGCTGTGTACACAAATGCGGGCGCTGGCTCTTACTATATGATCTATCCTAAAATATCAGGGTCATTATAACATTCCTGGGGGGCAATATCAAGAGTGAAGAAATATTAAATGCCAAAAGCGAATTTTTAGGATCTTACAAAAGATTTCTTGTGCAAAATGGCAGATTTTTAATTCCAGGCGACAGAAATGACATTGTGTTGCGTTTTTTAGTGGCTAGGCGGACGCCCCGTTGTTTTGCAACCCCTAATAGATACTTTCATTCATAAAACCTTAATCCAC
>CANOET010000269.1 GCA_947564835.1 uncultured Eubacterium sp.
CCAAAAACGCAACACAATGTCAATTCTGTCGCCCGGAATCAGAATTTTGCCATTTAGCATTTTACATTCCTGCAAAAAATTAATAAAAAGCGTTAAATAGATACTTAATTACAAAAAAGTCTGATTTTCACCAGACTTTTTTGTTTTATTCAAGTTTTATAGCACGATGAAAGACGAAAAATAACGCTCTCTCAAAATAAACAGATTTATAAGAACTTGATATCATAATCGCAGCCTAAACATTATATCTCAAACTGCTTCATTTCTTCCCCGCCCATTCAAAGCCGGTTCCGGTCTTTCATCTCCTTTATCATGAAAGCCAACCGTTCCCTGCCGTTCAGTGCATCACAAGACATCCATAACTTCCCGGTCAAACTCTTATAAACTTTTCTAAAAAACCCGATATAACCATTGACATTACAACAAAAGAATGCTATAATTATAGATGTACCAATCACTATTACAACAACAAGAAAAGGAGATCCCGCTATGTCTAATTTTAACAAAGTAAGTATCGCAGAAGATGCAAGAACAGAACTTCACGACAAGCTTTCCCTGACCGGAGCAGAAATCAGTATCAACCATCTCCCGGCTGGTGCAAGCGTCCCATTTGTACACGCACATAAACAGAATGAAGAAATCTATGCCATTTTAGAGGGCAAAGGCAAGGCTGAGATTGACGGAGAAACGGTAACGCTTGCTGCCGGTGACTGGCTGCGTATTTCTCCGGCTGCTAAACGCCGTTTTTTTGCAGCCGAAGATACTGCAATCCGTTTTGTCTGTATACAAGTGAAAGAACATTCCCTGGAAAGCTATACAAAAGATGATGCCATTGTATAATCCGGCCTGACAGATGATCTGTATGAGAGCTAACCTGGATGAACCAGAAAAAACACTTTTGACATTGTGTTGCGTTTTTCTTCCTGAAATATCTTGGTTAGCACTACAATCTGGACAGCTAAAAACCTTGTATTTACAATGCTTTCATACTTATTGCAAAGCCTGCCAATAACCAGGCTCTGCGGGCTGTGGGCCGGTTTAGCCACATCCCCTGGCTAATCAAGATCTTTCGGAAAACCAAAAAACGCAACACATGTCAAAAGTATTTCTTTTCGATTCATCCTGGTTAGGGATTCTCAACCTTCCGGAATAGGAGCAAGGGCTTGTCCAGTCCCTCACCCGGCATCCGCATAGCCTGCAGCACTCAAATCATCTGACCGTTTTTAAAATACGATTCCGCAATCTCTAACGTCTCATCCAACTGTTCTCTCGTATGGGCCGCCGAAAGGAACATCGCTTCAAACTGCGCCGGAGCCAGATAGATCCCATGGCTGAGCATATAACGGCAATAAGACGCATAAGCCTGTATATCCGATGTTTTTGCTGATTCATAATCCGTGACTTTCTGACCGGTAAAAAACAGGCAGCCCAAAGAACCGGTATGGCAGACCGGATAGGGAAGCCCTGCGCGCTGTACAATGTTTTGCAGTTCCGTGAAAAAATAGTCCCCGTTTTGGGCTAATGTATCATAAATATACGGCTGGCTTTTTATGAATCCAAGCATGGCCGATCCTGCCGCCATTGCAACCGGGTTGCCGCTTAGGGTTCCGGCCTGGTACACATCGCCAAGCGGTGAAACGACTTCCATAATGCTGCGTTTTCCTCCGTAGGCGCCGACCGGCATGCCTGCACCTATGATTTTTCCAAATGTGGTCAAATCCGGCGAAACGCCGAATGCCTGCTGTGCGCCGCCTGGGCTTAGCCGGAATCCGGTAATCACTTCATCGAAAATCAGCAAGGCTCCATACGCGGTGCAGAGACTGCGCAGGTTTTCTAAAAATCCAGGCTCCGGCAGGACGACACCCATATTGGCGGCAACCGGTTCTACGATTACAGCGGCGATTTGTTTGCCTTCCCGTTGAAAATGCGCTTCCACGCTGTCTGTATCGTTGTATTCCGCCAGCAGGGTATCCTGTGTGCAGCCTTTCGGAACTCCGGCGCTGCCTGGAACCGCATGTGTCAGCATACCGGAACCGGCTTTTACGAGCATACTGTCGCTGTGGCCGTGGTAGCAGCCTGTGAATTTTATAATTTTGTCCCTGTGCGTGTAGCCCCTTGCCACACGTATGGCGCTCATCACCGCTTCAGTGCCGGAATTGACCATACGCACCATTTCTACCGAAGGAGCCATTTCACAGATCTGCCTGGCCAGATCTGTTTCGATTTTTGTCGACGCGCCATAACTAAGCCCCCGGGCGCATGCCTCTGTCACGCTTTTTAAAATATCCGGATGGTTATGCCCCAGCAGCATCGGCCCCCAGGAGCCGACATAATCAATGTAGCGGCGTCCGTCTTCGTCCCACAGGTATGCCGCATCGGCCCTTGCAATAAACCGCGGAATATCCCCGATAGAACCGAACGCGCGCACCGGGGAGTTTACACCGCCCGGCAGGTATTGTCCGGCTTCTTCAAATAACTGTTCGCAGCGTGTCGTCATCCGAGCTTCCCCTCCTTCATCGCCTCCGCCAGCTGCGGTGCAAAATAGCTGATATAAATATCCGCACCGGCACGGTATGCGCAGGCTGCCGCCTCCAGTACAGCCGGTTCCTCCTGGATCCATCCCGCTGCCGCGGCAGCCTTAATCATCGCATATTCGCCGCTGACGCTGTATGCTGCAACCGGGACATTTACCAGATCGCGGATTTCCCGGATCAGGTCGCCATAAGCCATCGCAGGCTTGACCATCACAAGATCCGCCCCTTCTTCCACATCTAAAACAACTTCCTTGCATGCCTCCCGCCGGTTATGATAGTCCATCTGGTAAGTCCTGCGGTCGCCGAATGCCGGGGCAGAGTCTGCAGCATCCCGGAACGGGCCGTAAAAAGCCGACGCATATTTTGCCGAGTAAGCCATAACCGGGAGATTGGAAAATCCATGATCATCCAGCGCCTTACGGATCACAGCTACCCTCCCGTCCATCATATCAGACGGCGCGATCAGGTCAGCGCCCGCCTGTGCTTGTGATACAGCAATTTTTGCCAGATATTCCAGCGTTTTATCATTATCGACATCATTCCCGCATAAAATTCCGCAATGTCCGTGGGAGGTGTACTCACACATGCACAAATCCGCCATCACATACATCTTGGAAAAGTCTTCCTTAATCCTGCGCAGCGCACGCTGGATAATACCTTCCGGGTCGTATGCGCCGCTGCCCGTTTCATCCTTATGCCCCGGAATGCCAAACAAAAGTATACTGTTTACACCGGATGCCAGCAGGCTTTCCAGCTTTTCACCCATGCAGTCCGTACTGTAGCGGTACTGACCCGGCATGGACGGGATTTCTTCTTTTTTGCCCGTGCCTTCTGTCACAAACACCGGATATACGAGAGACGACGGATCCATACGTGTTTCCCGGACCATTTTGCGCAAAAACGGATTAAAGCGCAAACGTCTCGGCCTTTTTCTAAGTTCCATATCCTTTCCTTTCCTGCTAAAAGCTGTCCATTGATAACTGCATATGTAATTTTACAGCGGCTTCCGCCATGCTTTCGACCGTCTCCTTTTCAGACAAATACACCTGCATCCCATAGGCAGACGCCTGATCCGCTGTCATCCGGCCAATGCACAGCGCACGGATTTTTGTATAATCCATGCCTTCTGCCATCTTTACAAAACCACGTACCGTAGAGGCGCTTGTAAACGTAACCATCTCAATCCGGCTTTCCCCGAACCAGGCGCCGAAAGACAAGCCGCCTCCTTCATAAACGCTGTATGCTTCACTCGTATCCACCGTATCATAAATGGCCAGATCTGTAACCCCGATCTGCTTTTCAGACGGTATCTGACTGACCAGTTGTGCATTTCCCTGTGCAGAACGCAGCAGCAGCACACTCCCGCCCTCCGGAACACAGCGCCCAAGCAGCCTGCCCAGCTGTGCGCCGTTATAACGGTCCGGCATCAGTTCCGGGCGCAGCCCTCTTTTTTTCAGCTCATCACCCGTCGCGCTGCCGATCACAGCCAGCTTCACCCTGCCGATGCAGCGGATATCCAGTTCCATCCGGTTCAAAAGTGAAAAAAAATGTTCCACGCCTGCCGGAGAAGTAAAAACCATATAATTATAAGAATCTATTCGGTCCAGCACTTGCCGCAGCTGATCTTCACAGTCTCTGACCCGCGTACGTATCGCAGGTATTTCCAGCACTTCCGCGCCCAGGCCCCGCAGCAGCTCCGCCAGCCGCCCGCTGCGCGATGCCGGCCTGGTCACAAGGATACGGCTTTGAGACAGCGGCAGCCGTCCGCGCCAGTCAAACCGTTGTGCAAACGCAGCTGTCTGGCCGATCACGATAACAGCCGGCGTATGAACATCCCGGCTGCGCACTTCCTGTTCCAGCTGATCCAAAGGCGCCGTCACACTTACCTGCCCCGCACCGGTTCCCTGGCCGATAACCGCAGACGGCATATCAGGCGGCAGCCCAACCCGGAGAAATCCAGCGGCAATCTCATGCAGCGCAGCAGCCCCCATCAAAAAAACATAAGTACCCCCGGCACGCACCAGCGCTTCAAAATCAATATCCAACGGCTCATCCTGTTTCCGGTGTCCCGTCAGGATATGAACACTGGATGACACGCCGCGATAAGTCACCGGGATGCCTGCATATGCCGGAACAGCAATTGCAGAAGTCACACCCGGCACAATCTCATATGGAATCTGATGCGCCACCAATAATTCCAGTTCTTCCCCGCCCCTTCCAAATAAAAACGGATCTCCGCCCTTTAAACGCACAACGATCCGGCCCTTACGCGCCTGATCCAGAATCAGGCGGCTGATTTCTTCCTGTGTTACCAAATGATGCCCGGCACGTTTGCCGACAGGTATTTTCTCTGCCTCCGGCGGAATCAAGCTGTAAATGCCCGGACCAATCAAAGCGTCATATATCACAACCTGCGCCTGCTTAAGAACCTGCAGCCCCTTAATTGTCAGCAGGCCGGGGTCAGAGGGGCCCGCGCCGACAAGATATACTTTTCCTGCGGTATCTGGTTTCGTATGCATGCAATCATTCCCTTTTCTGTGTAAAATAATAGAACAAGGTAGATTATACCATTATTTTTCATGTATGCAAACAGGTATTATTCTGATTCTTGATTAGCCAAGGGATGTGGCTAACCGGACGACTCTGCGGGCTGTGGCCAGGGGACGCGCCGGGCCACAGCC
>CANOET010000270.1 GCA_947564835.1 uncultured Eubacterium sp.
CGCCCAAGGTGTGTCTCCCGGCGCGTCCCCTGGCCGCATCCCGCAGAGTCGTCCGCTTAGCCACATCAAACTTTTTCATTCTGTCTGCCGCAAAATCCCGCGCACCGCCTCTTCCGGTATCTCAAATGCAACCGTCCCCATATACATCGGCGCCACATCCCCTTCATTAAACGCAATCACCACATTCCCATTTTCATTCAGGTAAAAAGACGCATCCTCAGAAATCTCCTTAAAATTCCACTCTTCCACATCAGAATCCAGCCAATAGATTACATTTTCATCCGCTTCCATCTGCGCTTTCATCTGCTGGCGGATACTTTCACTGACCGGCGTGATATAATCCGCGCCTTCTTGGAAAATATCCTTTAATTTCAGCCGTTCCCCGGTCTTTAAGTCGATCGTATAATAATAATCCCACTCATATCCGCTTCCGGCCCCCTGGTAACAGTTCAGCTTTAATGTAAAATAATCCTCTGTCGTTGCCAGCACCTCACTGTTTACAACCACATCCTGATAACCATAGTCATCTTCCAGGTTCTCCTCAAACTCTTCCACCAGCTGGTCTGTAATTCTGCTGATCTCTGCATTGATTTCTTCTGCTGTCTGCTCCAGCTTCTGTTTTGTTCTGGAATCGCCCTGCTGCTCTTCCACCTGAAGCTCTGGTACTTTGATATCCGCCATATTCCGGTCTGACTCATAGGAATAGTCGCGGAAGGTTACGGCCTTTACCAGATGGCCGATAACCGGAATCTGCCTCATTGCATTTGCCGCTGCGGCCGATGTATTCGGCAGTATCAGAAAGATTCCCGCAATAACTGCCGCAGCCGCTGCGTACTTAAATTTGTAGCGTTTTTCCTTTCTTCGCGCTTTTGGGCTGCTGATCGCCTCTGTAATGTCTGCCCGCAGTTTTTCTGCATGTTCTGCCGGCATTGTTTGTTTGCGGTATTCTGCCCTTAATGCCAGCAGTTCTTGTTCCAGCCGCCCGTTCTGTTCTTTTCTTTCTGAAAAATCAATCATATGATCACCTGCCTGTCCTGTTTGTCCTGCCCTTTTTTTGCATCTTTACCGTCTTCTGACAGCCCGCTGCGCAGCTTTTTCATGCAGCGGTACAGCCTGCTTTTGACTGTGCTTATGTTTTCATCCAGAATCTGTGCGATTTCTTCCAGCTTCATGTCTTCAAAATATTTCAGCTGGATCATTGCTTTCTCCTTTTCCGGAAGTGCGTCGATGGCCCTTTGCAGGTCTATGTCTGTATAACGGTCTTCCCTGCTGCCTGCTTCCAGGCCGTTTTCCTCCTGCAGTGTCTCGTAGGAAAGATTTTTGGGCTGCCTCAGATGCTGGAAGCATTCGTTCAGCATAATCCGGTATACCCAGGTGTGCGCATATTCCGGGTGTTTCAGCGTACCGCTGCTTTTCAAAGCTTTATAGGCTCCGTTTTGCACAATATCGCTTGCATCTTCTGCATGGTGTACATAACTGTATGCCAGGCGGTAATACTGGTCGTAGTTTTCTAAAATAATCTTGCCGACCAGTGCCTTTTTCTCATCATCTTTTTTATCCGTCTCTTCTTTGCCGCGGGAAAAAATCCTCAACCCATTCACCTCCCTGTCTGTGCCTTTGTATGATTAGATCTTTCCGGCTGGAAAAAAGTTTCATTTATTATCAAAAAAAGCCTGTCCCTATCAGGGAAAGGCTTTTTTTGAAATCCACCACTCTGGTGTCAGTACCCCGAGCGTAAGGATTGTTCTTTTTTCATAGTCAAGCATAATTTCTATATCCGCATAGGTATCCGGCATCAGCTGCACCATCAATTCCCGGCATGCGCCGCAGGGAGGCCCGGTACGCCCGTCGGGCATGACGGCGAGTACCTTTCTGATTTCATGCTCCCCTTGCGTCAGCATCTGGAAAATGGCATTTCTCTCAGCGCATATGCCCAGTGTACAAGCAGAGTCAACACAGACGCCGGTATAAATCGTCCCTGACGCTGCCTGGACGGCTGCCGCGACAGCGCCTGCTTCCACATAATCCGAAATCTGCCTGCCATACTGCACCTTCCGTGCTTCCTGATACAGCAGCTCCCAGATCTGTTTTTCAGATGCCGCAGGCTCCGGATACGGCCGGATCCTGGTTTCTAATCTGGCTGTCCCTTGATGATTCATCGTGATCCCTCCCTGTTTCCTGCCTCTGCTACTTCTTAGGAATCAGCTTTTCCTGCCCGCCCATATACGGCTGCAGCGCCTTCGGCACGTTTACACTTCCGTCTGCATGCAGGTTGTTTTCCAAAAAAGCGATCAGCATACGCGGCGGGGCAGCTACGGTATTATTCAGCGTATGGGCAAAATATTTATTTTTATCCTTGCCTTTGACACGGATTTTCAGCCTTCTTGCCTGTGCGTCGCCCAGATTGGAGCAGCTTCCGACTTCAAAATATTTTTTCTGGCGCGGGGACCATGCCTCTACGTCGCAAGATTTTACTTTTAAATCTGCCAGGTCGCCGGAACAGCATTCCAGGGTGCGTACCGGGATATCCAGGCTGCGGAACAGATCTACCGTATTCTGCCACAGCTTGTCATACCACTGCATGGATTCTTCCGGCCTGCAGACAACGATCATTTCCTGCTTTTCAAACTGATGGATCCGGTATACGCCGCGTTCTTCAATGCCGTGCGCGCCTTTCTCCTTGCGGAAGCATGGGGAATAGCTGGTCAGCGTATAAGGCAGCTGGTCCTCCTCATGGATGGTATCGATAAATTTTCCGATCATAGAATGCTCGGACGTACCGATCAGGTACAAATCCTCTCCCTCGATCTTATACATCATGGCATCCATTTCTTCAAAGCTCATGACGCCGGTGACAACACTGCTGCGGATCATAAACGGAGGCACGCAGTAGGTAAATCCGCGCCCGATCATAAAATCCCTTGCATAAGAAATCACTGCGGAATGCAGCCTTGCAATATCGCCCATCAGATAATAAAATCCATTCCCGGCCACCTTGCCTGCCGCATCCAGGTCAATGCCGTCAAACCGGTCCATAATGTCCGTATGGTACGGAATTTCAAAATCCGGCACTGCCGGTTCCCCGTATTTTTGAATCTCCACATTGCAGGAATCATCCGGGCCGATCGGTACGGAAGGGTCGATGATATTCGGGATCACCATCATATCCGCCAGTACTTTCTCCTGCAGCTCTTTTTCCTGCGCCTCCAGCGCCTCCAGCCGTTTGGCATCTACTGCCACCTGTGCTTTGACCGCTTCTGCTTCTTCCTTCTTTCCTTCCTTCATCAGCACGCCGATCTGCTTGGACAGCTGGTTACGGTTTGCCCTTAACGTATCGGCTTCCTGCTTCGCTTTACGTGCCTTAGCGTCCAGATCGATCACTTCATCTACAAGCGGAAGCTTTTTTTCCTGAAATTTATTTTTGATATTCTGTTTTACCAGGTCAGGATTTTCCCTGACAAATTTAATATCCAGCATCTGCTTTCCCTCCGCTTATTTTAAAGGATATTTTGCCGTCAGTTCCTGTGTAATCGCAAGCGCCCTGGAAGCTGCCGGCTCTCCTTCCTTGATCATCATTGCGATCGCTTCCGCAATCCGGTCCATATCCTGTGTGTTCATCCCTCTGGAAGTCACAGCCGGGGTCCCCAGACGGATGCCGCTCGTTACCGTCGGCTTCTGCGGGTCGTTCGGGATCGTATTTTTGTTTGCCGTAATATGCGCCAGGTCCAGCCTTGCTTCGACCTCTTTTCCGGTCAGCCCGAATCCGGTCAGGTCAATCAGCATCAGATGGTTGTCCGTACCGCCGGATACAATGCCTATGCCGCGGTCTAAAAGGCCCTTGCAAAGCGCCTGCGCATTATCGACGATATTCTGCTGATAGACTTTAAAGGACGGGTCCAGCGCTTCTTTGAAGCAGACTGCCTTTGCCGCGATGACATGCATCAGCGGGCCGCCCTGGATACCCGGAAATACGGATTTATTAAACTTAAACTTCTTTGCCAGCTCCGCGTCTTTGCATAAAATCATACCGCCCCTCGGCCCGCGCAGTGTTTTATGCGTCGTCGTCGTTACCACATCCGCATACGGGATCGGCGACGGATGCAGCCCTGCCGCCACAAGGCCCGCGATATGCGCCATATCCACCATCAGATACGCGCCGACAGCATCCGCTGCTTCCCGGAATTTCTGAAAATCAATGGTCCTGGCATAAGCAGACGCACCTGCAATAATCATCTTCGGTTTGCATTCTTTGGCAGTCTCGATCAGTTTGTCATAATCGATAAAGCCCTTCTCATTGACACCGTAAGGTACAATGTGAAAATAAGTCCCGGAAAAATTCACAGGGCTTCCGTGTGTCAGATGCCCGCCGTGGTCCAGGTTCATGCCCATAACCGTATCGCCCGGTTTCAGCAGGGCAAACTGCACCGCCATATTTGCCTGCGCGCCTGAATGCGGCTGCACATTTGCGTATTCACAGCCAAACAACTGCTTTGCACGTTCCCTCGCCAGATCCTCTACCACGTCTACGCATTCGCAGCCGCCGTAATATCTGTGTCCTGGGTAACCTTCCGCGTATTTATTTGTCATTACGCTGCCCATAGCTGACATCACCGCCGGGCTGACCCAGTTCTCGGACGCGATCAGCTCGATGTGGCTGTTCTGCCTGTCCAGCTCGGCTGTGATCGCAGCCGCTACTTCTGTATCTACTGCCTGTATGTCTTCCAATGTGTACATAGTGAAAAGCTCCTCTCTTATAACAGTTTTCCGGGACGTATCTGGCGGATGGACCATGCACTGCCGCTGCGGGTACGGCTTTTTTCATCCGGACAGGAACGGGCATGCTGGCTGCCAGACTGGTACCAGGGTATGATTTCTGCCATTGTATCAGGCATAATTATATATGGAGCAGGGGGGAATTTCAAGGGGGTAAATGGGAAAAGTTTCAGAATCTATGGCTGTACGGGGGGGGTTCTGGGAAGCGGAAGCGCCTATGTTTTGCCAGATAGGAAAAATGATTTTCGGAAAGATCCTGGTCAGCCAGGGGATGTGGCTAACCGGACGACTCTGCGGGCTTTACACTACCTGAGAGTCTGGTTATTGGCAGGCTTTAAAACGCCTGAATTTGTATTTCGTGTAAAGTTTGTGAAAACCAGCCGGAGGAGGGGGAAAGGGCCTGGCTTCCGGCGACGTTGGAAGA
>CANOET010000271.1 GCA_947564835.1 uncultured Eubacterium sp.
TTCACCGCAGCGTTGCCCCAGTCCGCCCAAGGTGTACCTCCCGGCGCGTCCCCTGCCCACAGCCCGCAGAGCCGTCCGGATAGCCACATCCCCGCCCGGCATCAAAATTTTGCCATTTTGCGCAAAAAATCGTTCCCAAGTTCCTAATACAAGGCATGATCCGCAAAAACTTCTGTCTGCGGAACAACATCTTCATAACGGTAGATACTCAGCAAAATTCCCAGCAGGATGCAAGTCTGCACCATACCGTTCCCGCCAAACGAAATCAGCGGAAAATACACGCCAGCCGGCGGAAGCAGGGACAGATTGACTAAAATATACTCCGCGGACTGAATGATAAAAGACAGGCTGCAGGCAAGCCCCATCATCATCCCAAGCTGGTTTTTCTGCTGGACGGAAATATACAAAAGCCTTGCGCCAAATACCAGAACAAGGATGACAAGCGCTGCCGCTGCCAGAATCCCAAATGTTCCGATTGTGTAAGTCAGAATATAGTCCGTCATATAATCCGGCAGATATCCATCAACCGCCTGCCCTGCATTTCTGCCGATCAGCCTGCTTGTGGACAGGATATTGCGGATGACACTGCCGACAAATCCGCTGCTGTCCGCGAACTTTTCCGGATGCAGCCATGCCTGAATGCGTAACTGCTGGTATCCGGTACGTGAAACCATAAACAGCGCCAGTGCAAAAGCAGCAGCCAACGCCATACCCAGAGCGCAGATATATTTCGGATACGTCTGTCCTTTTACGATGATCTTTTTTGACCTTCCAATTCCAGATATTTTTTCAGAAGGCAATACAAACCATCCTTTTGCTGCAGCAGTAAAAAACAGCAGAAATAAAATAGCTGTAATATTGATCGTTACGGAAAGAGGCGTCAGCTTTCGCGCTAATAAAACAGGCAATACCGTAAATAATACGATCCGCAAAAACTGCCTGGCTTTACAGCCGCGGAACGAATACAGCAGCGCCCCGTACAGCGGCAGATACAGATACAGCAGCAAATCCATGGACAGCAGGCGGCTGTCCACCCACCGATGTGCGGAACCATAAAATTCATAGCTCCGGAAAGCTGGAATCATACCGCCTGCCGCTGCGCACAGCACCAGCAGGATGCCGATGCATGCCGCCTGGCTGTAAGCGGCAATTCTTGTATAATCAGTCAGGTATACCACGCATAAAATTATAAATCCAAGCACAACATACTTGCATTGGCTTTGAAAATAAAGGTCTGCGCCATGCCCGGACTGACTGTTCGTCTGTGCCAGATATAGAAGAAGAAGGCCGGCCGCACACAAAACCGCGATCAGGGCCAGCATCCCCCATGCCGGCTTTGGACGGTGCAGCCGGTCTAATGCCGTGCCCGCCTCTACCGGATCGCCCATATCTGCTATGGCTTGTTCCTCTGCCTGTTCCCCGGACATTCCCTGCGCGAGATAGGCTGCTTTCTGGTCAGAAATATGGCCCTCCACTTCCTGACGGACAGATTCCCGCGCCCGTTTTTCACGGATCTGTGCGAGCAGCGTTTCCATATATTTTTCTTTCATTGCAATCATCTCCTGGTCTTGTTTTTTCATCTGCCTGTTTGTCTACATCGCTTAAGTGCAGACATACAGCACGTCTGCGACAGCTTGTGCGTAGACCTGCCATTCCTGTTTCTGTTCCTTTAAATGCTGCCGGCCGCTTTTGGTGATCTGGTAGTATTTGCGGACTTTTCCGCCTGCTTCGGTTTCGTAGGAGATTAAGAAGCCTTTGATTTCCAGCGAATGAAGCAGCGGGTACAATGTGCCTGCCTTGAGCTCAAATACATTTTTGGATCGCTTGCGGAGCAGCTCGATCATTTCGTAGCCGTACATATCCTTTTCTTCCAGCAGGCGCAGGATTAAAAGAGCTGTGCTGCCGGATACGAGGCTTTTGTGAAGTGCCATCGGATTCTCCTTTCTTTTTATATAGATGATCTATATAAGATGCGTTTATTATATATCGGCTATCTATATATGTCAAGCAGATTTTAACGTTAAATGCATTCTGACAACATCATAACAAGATCAGGAAACTTGTAACGGATTACTGTGAACGGCGGAAAAATGAAATCTCAATGAAATGGTCAGACATGATTTTTGTGTAAAAAACAAGAAAATGAAATCTTAATGAAATGGCCAGACATGATTTCTTGTGTAAAATAACAATATTTTGACCTCAGACAGCAGAAATTGATATTGTGCCGCATTTTGGGGTAATGCAGGCGCCGGCATGTGCATTCCCCAGCACATTCATCACCCGGCACCCGCATTTCCAAAAAATACAATACCAAAGCCGCATTTACATGGTAATGATCTCTTCCACTACCTCAGAAAACTCCATAAAATGAGATGCCTTAACCAATACCGAATCTCCCTCCGCCAAAAACGGAAGCAGCTCTTTCAGCATTTCATCCCTGCTGTCAAATTCATGCACCTCACATGCCGCCCGGTTTTCGCGTGCTGCACGTGCAATTTCATGTGACAGCCGTCCGGCACAGAATAAAATATCAATGTTCTTTTCCGCCAGATGTCTGCCGACTTCATAATGCAGCTCACGTTCGTTCTGCCCCAGGTCGCCCATATCGCCCAGAACCGCAATCGTCCGGCCGAGCGCGGTAGCCAGTACGTCAATGGATGCTTTCATAGAAAGCGGATTTGCGTTATAGCAGTCGTCAATCACTGTCAGCCGCCCGGTTTCAATCAGGTTGGTGCGGCCGTCAATGGTACGTGCATGTTCGATACCAGCCTTGATTTCCGCCGTCGTAAGGCCCAGCTGCAGGCCAACGGCTGTCGCAGCCAGCGCATTGTAGACATTATGCGTACCCGGAATCGGAATCTGTGTCGTGAACGTTTCTTCTTTTGTATGGATGGTAAGGCGGATTCCTTTCAGCCCCATATTTTCAATACCGGATGCATAGACCTCTTTGGCCGGATACAGCGCCGTCTTTGGCTTATCTGTTCCGATCCCGTAAAATACAGGCGCTTTTCCGTGGACATTGGAAATCGTGCCAAGCAAGTCGTCATCTCCGTTTAAAACCACGTCCGCCCCCTCGCGCAGATGGTCAAACATTTCCGTCTTGGCTTTTAGAATCCCCTCTCTGGAACCGAGCGTTTTCAAATGAGAAAGGCCGATATTCGTCAGCACCGCGATATCCGGACGTGATACGGATGCCAGACGGTGCATTTCCCCAAACTCAGAAATCCCCATTTCCAATACGGCAACCTGGTGGCTTTCCTGCATTTTGAAAATGGTAAGCGGCAGACCGATTTCATTATTAAAATTTCCTTCTGTCTTGTGGACCTGATACTTTTGCGACAGCACCGAGGCAATGATTTCCTTCGTACTTGTCTTACCGACGCTGCCGCTGATGCCGACGACTTTTACATGCAGCCTGCTCAGGTAAAAGGCTGCAAGATCTTTTAACGCCTGCCTGGTCGAAGCAACGAGAATATGCGGTTTTGCAACGGTTAACGGCTGCTCTGTCACGACAGCCAGGGCACCGTCGGCAAATGCCTGTTCTATGTATTGATGGCCGTCTGTCCGTTCGCCCTTAATCGCTACAAATACATAATCATCCTGCACCATACGGTTGTCGATTACAATTCCCTGTGCATTTAAATACTGTCTCGTATTCGCGCCGATTAACTGTCCATGGCAGGCTGCGGCCATGGCTTCCAGGGTCATATCTTTCATAACTGAACCTCACTTATTCCAATTTCTTGTTTCAATTTCTTGTTTCATTTTCTTATCGAATTTCGGTGTGTTTCATAAGTACTCTATTCCAGTTGACACTTTCTAATTGCCAAGCAATCCAAACATCCAGCATTTATACGGTTTTTAACCTGTTTCCAGAACAAATGTTTGTCAACTCACTTTGAAACACGCCCGAATTTCTTACGGAACTTCTAATTACGCTCTCTATTACCGTTTCTGGTCTTCTTATGCACAAGCTTTACATTTTTTCAGCGGATTACGCCTGGCGGCTGCGAAGAGAAATCTGAATCAGCTGTTCGCACAAATCTTCGAAACGGATCCCGATTGCACGGGCTTCCTGCGGCAGCAGGCTGGTCGGCGTCATACCCGGCAGGGTATTTGCTTCCAGGCAGAAAATATGGTTCTGGCTGTCCAACATAAAGTCAACCCTGGCATAAGTATCCAGTCCAAGTGCTTTTGCCGCCGTCAGGGCATACTCCTGGATCTGCCCCGCGATAGCCTCCGGCAGGTCTGCAGGGCAGGTCTCAATCGTGCTGCCTGCTTTGTACTTATTTATATAATCATAAAAACCTTCCAGCGGAGCGATCTCAATAACCGGCAGCGCTTTGGATTCAATCACAGCCACCGAAAATTCACGGCCTGTAATATATTCCTCGACCAAAACCTCATCTTCCAGACGGAATGCTTCCTCTAACGCTGTCTGATACGCATCGGCTGTCCGAATCACAGAGATCCCGACACTGGAACCGCCGCAGCACGGCTTTACGATACACGGCAGCGTTAATCCGGTTGCTTCAAAATCGTCCATCCGTTCCGCCTTTTTCATAGAAATCCCTTTTGCCACCGGAACACCGCTTTCTGCAAAAAAGCGTTTGCTGAGCCTTTTATTCATAGCAATCGCACTGCTCAGATAATTGCTCCCGGTATATCGGATGCCGAACAGGTCAAACGCAGCCTGAATCCTGCCGTCCTCCCCGTTTTCTCCGTGCAGTGCCAGAAAAACGATATCAGCCATCTGACACAGCTGGATAACATTTGGGCCGAAAAAGCAGTCCGACTGGTCTTCCCGCATGGCTTTGATTTTGGCAAGGTCAGGCACCGTTTCCGGAACGCCGGATACCTGCAGGCTGTTTTCCTGCGCGGATGCAAAGATTTCATTTACATCGTCACCTGCTTTGCCGCAGCCCATAAAAACATCAAGCAGCAATACCTCATGGCCTTTGCGCCTGAGCGCTTCACTTACCATACTTCCGGTGGAAAGGGATACGTTGCGTTCGGTACTTAAGCCGCCGGCTAAAACGACAATTTTCATAATTACTTCCTTTCTGTTTCGAACATATTTATTTTGAATATCTCTACTTTTCGCATTTCTAATGTTTTTAGTGGTTATGCGGACGCCGGATGAGGGGGAAAGGGCCTGGCTTCCGGCTCCTATTCCAGAA
>CANOET010000272.1 GCA_947564835.1 uncultured Eubacterium sp.
TGCCACTGTGTAAATGCAGAATGCCTAGGGATTCTTAACATTCTGGAACAGGAGCCGGAAGCCAGGCCCTTTCCCCCTCATCCAGCGTCCGCATAGCCACTAAAAAACGCAACACAATGTCAAAAGTGTTTCTTCTCTGGTTCATCCAGGTTAGGTGTTGGTGTGTCTCCCGGCGCATTCCCTGCCCACAGCCCGCAGAGTCGTCCGGTTAGCCACACCTCCCCCCTGGCAAAAGCCCTAAAGCACCTCCCCATTCGATGCAATCACCTTTTGATACCACCCAAAAGATTTTTTCCTGCTCCTTGCAAGCGTCCCGCTGCCGTCGTCATGTTTATCTACATAAATAAACCCATAACGCTTTTTCATCTCCCCAGTCGACGCACTTACCAGATCCACGCACCCCCAGGCCGTATAACCCATCAAATCCACGCCGTCCTCTTCCACTGCTGCCTTCATCGCGCGGATATGCTCCCGCAGATATGCAATTCGGTAATCATCCTCGATCTGCCCCTGCGCATCCGGCTGGTCCCTTGCGCCCAGGCCGTTTTCTACGATAAACAGCGGCTTTTGGTAGCGGTCATATACTTCGTTCAGCGTAATGCGAATCCCTAAAGGGTCAATCGGCCAGCCCCAGTCGCTGCAATCCAGGTATGGATTTTTTACGGAACGGAACAGGTTCCCCTCTGCTTCTTCCTGCGTGCTGCCCGGCGCGGCAATGCACCTGCTGTTGTAATAGGAAAATGCGATAAAATCTACCGGGCTTTGCCGCAGGATCTGCGCGTCCTCCGGCTCCATATGCGGATAGATGCCTTTTGCCTTAAGGCGCCTGACGGCATAGGACGGATAAGCGCCGCGTGCCTGCACATCCACGAAAAAGTAATTTTCCTGCCCTGTTTTTAATGCTTCCCATACATCCTGCGGCCTGCAGGAATATGGATAGGCGCTGCCCGCAGCGAACATGCAGCCGACCTGGTTGGCCGGATTGATCTCATGGGCCATTTTTACGGCAAGCGCACTGGCAATCAGTTCGTGGTGCGCGGCCTGGTATTTGACCCGTTCCTCTTCTTTTTCATCTTCCCCTTCTTCAAATACAATTCCGGCGCCGAGGAACGGGGCGTGCAGGATCATATTGATCTCGTTAAACGTCAGCCAGTGTGTGACATATTCCCGGTAGCGTTCAAACAAAACCTTGCAAAGGCGCAGGTAATAGCCGATCATTTCCCGGCTCCTCCAGCCGCCGCATTTTTGGATCAGCCCGATCGGGCAGTCAAAATGGCAGATCGTAACGAGCGGCCGGATGCCGTATTTTTTACATTCCTGAAACATCTGTTCATAAAAGCGGAGCCCTTCCTCATTCGGCTGCTCTTCGTCCCCGTTCGGGAAAATCCGCGTCCAGGCGATGCTTAAGCGGTATACCTGAAAGCCCATCTCTGCGAACAGCCGCAGGTCCTCTCTAAAATGATGGTACTGGTCAACTGCTTCTGCAGCCGGATACGTATGCGCATCATCCATGGCCAGCATTTTTTTATGCCCTGTAATCACTGCGCTGCGGTCCGCGCCTGCCGGGCAGACATCGACGTTCGCAAGCCCTCTGCCGCCTTCGAAAATACCGCCTTCACACTGATTTGCGGCTGTAGCCCCGCCCCACATAAAACCGTTTGGAAAACCCATCTGTCACACCCCCTTAATTTAATATGTTCAGTAACAGTTCTCCCGCATTTACCGATTCCGCAGAAGTCTCCATAATGTCCAGATAATCGTCCGCGTTGGTAACAAGCACCGGCGTCTCGATGCAAAAGCCTTTTGCCTGTAAAAGCGCTATGTCAAATTCCAGCAAAAGCTGCCCTTTTTTCACACGGTCCCCTTCTGCCGCTTTTGCCGTGTATCCTTCCCCGTTTAGCTGCACCGTATCCAGACCGACATGGATCAGCAGCTCCGCGCCTGTGTCCGCCGTAATGCCGATCGCATGCAGGGTCGGGAAAAATGCGGAAATCACGCCGTCCGCTGGGGCAAATACCTTCCCTTCTTCCGGCAGTATGGCAACGCCTTTTCCAAGCGCGCCGGAACCGAACGCTTCATCCTTCATGGCGTCCTGGCGGATGACGGCCCCCTTGATCGGGCTGGCAATCTCCAGACGGTTGACGAGCTGGCCGGCTCCTTTTGGCTGTGCCTGGCCGCCGTTCCCCTGGCTGCCGTTTCCGGAAACAGGCTGCCCTTGTCCAGAGCCTGAAGACGCATTTTTTGCCGTTTCTGCTTCTGCATCCGCAAGCGCCGCCGGCGCTTCCTCTTTATAGAAGATCATCGTAGCCGCAAATGCAATCACCATTGTAATTACAACACCCGTAACCGCTACAACCAGATTGCCCATACCGCCGTCCGGCTCGATCATAGCAGGAAATTCAAAGATCCCCATGCCGCCCATCATAAATTTGCGGAAATTAAACGCACCATAAAAACCGCCGCCGATACACCCGGCTACGCAGCTGATCACAAACGGCTTTTTCAAAGGCAGCAAAATACCATAAATCGCAGGCTCTGTGACACCGAAAATGCCGGAAATAAAATTCGGCAGCGCCATTTCTTTCAGCTTCTGATCCTTTGTCTTGCATAAAATCCCGAGTACAACCGCGGACGTTGCAAACGTACATGCAAAAAACGGCATCATAACATTGTCATAGCCATTCGTCATAATGTTGTTGATATACACCGGGATAAATCCCCAGTGCAGGCCGAAAATCACCAGAATCTGCCACGTCGCCCCAACAATGGCGCCTGCTAACAGCGGGCTGAAATTACGGACTGCCATTACCGTCTCTGCAATGATCGTCGATCCAAAGGTAGCGACCGGCCCGATCAGCAAAAATCCCACCGGAACCGCCACAATCAGCGTCAGCATCGGGACAAAGAAAAACTTCACAAGATCCGGAATAAACTTACTGAAAAATTTTTCACACTTGGACGCAAAATATACCACAAAAATAACCGGGATCACCGTCCCTGTGTAATCCATCGCAATCATCGGAATGCCGAAAAATGTCGTATACACATCAGATGCAAACATCGTCCCCTCAAACAGCGTATACAAAGCTTCCCCGCCTGCGGACAGCGCGCTGTTCTGCACCGTCGGATAACACATAATCGCACCGATCACAAGGCCGATCATCGGCTTTAAGCGGAACTTTTTAGCCGCCGTATAACCCAGAAACAAAGGCATAAAATGAAACAGCCCGTCGCCGATTGCATTAAGCACCAGATATCCGCCGCCCGCATCCGTATACAGCCCGATCGCCACAAACAAAGCATTCAGGCCTTTCACCATACCGCAGGCTGCCATAATACCGAGAATCGGCTGGAAAATACCGGATATGGCATCAATGGCACGGTTAAACAAGCTGCCGGAAGGCGCATCCTCCCCCTGGTCCGGGGCGCTTTCCTCCATGCCAAGCAGCGGCATTACATCCGCATACACCTCAGGTACATGGTTGCCGATTACAACCTGGTACTGGCCGCCGCTTTTCATAACCGTAACGACGCCTTCCATCTTTTTGAGTACCTCATCCTTCGCCTTGCTCTCGTCTTTCAGCTTAAAGCGCAGTCTTGTAATACAATGCGTTAAGCTGCTGACATTTTCTTTACCGCCTACGTTTTTGACAATTTCCCTTGCCAGGTCTTCGTATTTACCCATTTTTTCTCCTCCATAATAAAATTTGATGTTCTATTTATGAAGGTTTGGCCAACTGAATGTCACCATCCTAGCATACCTGCTATGTTTGTACAGCATTGCGCATAGAACGCTGTACCTGTTTTGTGCGGCATTGCACAAATAACACCGTACCTGTTTTGTACAGCATTGCGCATAGAACACTGTACCTGTTTTGTACAGCATTGCGCATAGAGCACTGTACCTGTTTTGTGCGGCATTGCACAAATAACGCTGTGTATCAGCTCTGCGTCTTATGAATTGCCCGCTCGATGTGTATCGTCAGGTAGAGCTGTTCTTCCCTGGACATCGGATGCCCGTATTTTTTTATAAGAAAAGCAGTGACCCGTTCTACACAATGATAAGATTCCGCATATTTTTGGCGGACCATTTCAAACAGGTCATCATTGCCGTCATCTTCATAACTGCTTTGTTCAACGAGACGTTTTGCAAAAAATTTCAGATGCGTGATAAAACGGTAATTCTTCCTCTCGAAATTCCACATGGAAATGATATTTTACAATATTTAAGATCTCCTGCATTACTTTCGTAATTTCATACATATTATGCATGGTGGATGTATCCATCTGCGCATTGGCCAGGTGAAGTGCGATAAAGCCTGCTTCATCTTCAGGAAGCTCTATTTTTAACTGTTCTTTGATCTGCGCAAGCGCCCACTGCCCGATGGCAAATTCTTCCTTGTAGAACCTGCGGATATCCCACAGCAGCACATTTTTCACCGTGATGCCGTCCAGAAAACGGATGATCGATGTATGTACATGGTCGATCAGGGAGATGTAGATCATATCATTTAAATCTTTTCCAAGCTCCTTTTTAGCCTGCGCGATGATCTCTTCCCCGATTGCGATATGCTCCATCGGGATATCTTTGATCAGAACCTGGAATTTATGGCTGGCCTCTTCGGCGGAGAGAAAAAAGGTCTTATCAACTGCCTCCGGGTCGATGGCGGAGCCTGTTTTTTTCTTGAAACAGATGCCTTTTCCCATTACAATTTTTTCCCGCCCCTGCCCGTCGAGGACGACGGCCGCGTTGTTGTTGAGGATTTTAGAAATCTGCATATGCTGGCCTCTTTCCTATAAATTATCGTGTGGGTTAGCTGTTTTTTTGTATAAAAAAACCTATATACACAAATAAAATTGAAAACAAATGTCTTCAAAAATATCTCTGTATATAGGTGTAGCTTGCTGTCCGCAATCACTATCCTGTTATGGATATAGGATAGCATAGAGCGGTTGGAAAGTCAATCCTTTTTTTATTTTTTTTGCAACCGCCGATCCTATCCGTTACTGTTTCCACCCACCATATTAGGTGCTTACAAACGGTTTCTTGCGCAAAATGGCAAAATTTTAATTCCAAGCGACAGAATTGACATTGTGTTGCGTTTTTGAATGGCTATGCGGACGCCGGATGAGGGGGAAAGGGCCTGGCTTCCGGCTCCTATTCC
>CANOET010000273.1 GCA_947564835.1 uncultured Eubacterium sp.
GCTTCTGGCGTTTAGCCAGGGCGAACTAGGCGACGCGCCCGGACGGTGCCACTGTATAAATGCAGAATACCTAGGGATTCTTAACATTCTGGAATAGGAGCAGGAAGCCAGGCCATTTCCCCCTCCTCCGGCGTCCGCACAGCCCGCAAAAAAACGCAACACAATGTAAATTCTGTGCCGAATATTCGAATATTAAATTTCCGTTTGACACATGAAATCGCTTCAGTATCTTTTGGAATAAGATAACTAAGTGGATTTTTGTGCAAGGGAATACAAAGAGATAACAAAGGAGGTTATGATGGATATATCGTATTTATTATTTCTGCAAAGGCTCCGCGAAGCCGTCGGGGGCATTCTGGATGGGTTTATGCTGGAGATTACATCCATGGCGGAATCTGTCCCGACGTTCCTGCTGCTGGCCGGGATTTACTGGTGTATAGATAAACGTACCGGGCAGCTGATGGGGTGGAATACGGCGCTTGCCTGTACCTGGAGCCAGTTTTTAAAAGCAGCCTGCAGGATCGACCGTCCATGGATACGCGACAGCCGGGTGCATCCGGTAGAAGCGGCGGTTGCGGCGGCGGGCGGATATTCCTTTCCAAGCGGGCATACGGCAAGGGCTGTGGCTTCCTGGGGTGCGGCGGCCAGCCGGGCATGGACGCAGGGCAGGAAAGGCGGTAATCCGGCCAGACAGTGCCTGGGCGCTGTGTTGTGGGGAATTGTCTTTTTGATTATGTTTTCCAGAAATTATCTTGGAGTGCATACGCCGCAGGATGTTGCAGTGTCTTTTCTGACAGGGCTGCTATTGATCCAGGCGGCGGACCGGGTGTTAGACTGGACGGAAAACGGGCAGGGCAGGGATCTTTTTGTCTGGATCGGCGGATGTCTGTTTTGCTTCGTTCCGATGCTGCGGGTCGGGTGCCTGACGAATGCCGGGGCAGGTATGGGGCTGCTGACCGGGTGGTTTTTGGAACATCGCTTTGTAAAGTTTGAAACGGATGGCACAGCGGGGCAGAAGTGGCTGCGCTTTGCAGCCGGGGCCGTGCCGGCGGTCTTTTTGCTTAAAACGGTAAGCCCGGTGCTGGGGCTGTTTATGGCTGGGAAATACGCGGGATTTTTTTCGATGTTTTTGTTCGGGGTTTATCTTATGGCGGGATACCCATGGTTCTTTAGCAGGATTGCAGCCTGTAAATCTGTGCGTGACAGACGCCAAGGGGTTGCGGCCGGGATTGTATTGGGTATCATAGGTATCGGTGTGCTGTTTGCAGCTTCTGTAACTGGTGTACGGATGCGCCAGATCCAGAGTGCGGCCTCCGGGCAGGCACCGTCAGAGGCGGATCAGGCGCAGGAGATCGGAACAGATGGCGGAGAAAAGATACAAGTGATTGCGCATAGGGGATATTCTTCCGCTTATCCTGAAAATACACAGGCGGCTTTTGCAGGGGCGCTGGCTGCAGGTGCGGACTATATTGAGACGGATGTCCAGATGACGAAAGACGGGCAGGCGGTGCTTTTCCACGATGATACGCTGGAGCGGGTCATGGGCGTGCAGGGCAGGATTGCGGATTATACGTATGAAGAACTGTCCGGGATGGACGCGGGAACATGGTTTTCGGATGACTATGCCGGGGAGCGGATCGTGACATTGCAGCAGATGCTGGAGCTGGTGCGTGATTCGGATGTGAAGATTTATCTGGAGCTTAAGGATATCGGTAATCTGGAAGGGTTTGAGGAAACGGTGCTTGCGGCTACGGATGCGGCAGATATGACTAAACGGTGTGTGTTTGCTTCGTTTTGCTATGAATACCTTAAGCATCTTAAGGAACTGGATGCGGATGTGCAGGTGCTTTATAATACGTTGTCTGCGGATGCGGGGCTGACGGAGGAATTTCCGGCTGAGTATTATGGGATTGCGGTGGATGCTGTCACAGCGGAAGCAGTTTTGGAGGCACATGCCGCATCCAGGCGGGTGTTTGTATGGACGGCGGATACACCGGGGCAGATGAAAAGGCTCCAGGAGATGGGTGTGGACGGTATCGTGACGAATGATCCGGGGCTTGCGGGGAGTCTGGGGTTGGAGGCAGAAGCGGGGTAGACAGAGTGCTGTATTTTTTGGCTGTGCAGCATATCCTGGTTAGACGGGAGATGGTGCAAAGAGATACTTTTGATATGGCGTTGCGTTGGGGGGGGGGCTGAAGATCTTGGTTAGCCAAGGGATGTGGCTACCCGGCCCACAGCCCGCAGAGTCGTCCGGGTAGCCATATTCCCCCTCCGGCCAACCAGGATCTTTCAAGAAGCTAAAAAACGCAACACAATGACAAAAGTATTTCTTTTCTGGTTCATCCAGGTTAGGTTCCGGACAATCTTCCATCTCTTGTAAAGTCACTGTTAAAAGGCATATATCGCATACTTCATTTTAGTTAGATAAATATCTTTCAGCCAGTATAATCCTCTTCCAATCTTCCCGCGGCGTATATTCCTTCGACACCCCGTCATCCTCATACAGCACATATTCCGCTGCTTCCTCCGCATACCCGATCCACTCATACCTGCCCGCATCAATGCCCGAAATATTTTTCACATCATCATCCAGCGCCGCAACCGGCAGCATATGGTTCTTTTTCACAAAAAATACAACCTCATTTAACGCGATATCCACATAATGATGCCCCTGTTCCACTACTTTGCAGGTCCGCTCCTCCAAAGACTTCATACGCACCATCAGCATATCCTCCGGCAGCCAGACATACCTGCCCGTAGCGTTCTGCTTGTACACCGGGGCGATCATAATACTGTCGCCGACCATCAGCTGGTCTTCCACCTGCGGGGCATGTGTGTCCTGCGGATAATCAAATGCCAGCGGGCGGAAATACATCTCATTGTTTAATGCACATTTCATAAATTCACTGTATAGGTACGGAAGCAGCCCGTAGCGGATACGTATGATATTCCGGAAATCCTCGGTATGCCCGAACTGATAGATCTCCTGCTCTCTCGTTCCGGCTGCGGCATGGTTGCGCATCAGCGGTGTGAAAATGCCAAACGCCAGCCAGCGCAGCAGCAGATCCTCGGTCGCATCCCCGCCGAAGCCGCCGATGTCCGAACCGGTATATAAAATCCCGCACATATTCAAAGACGGCATCTGCTGGATGCTTAATAAAAGATGGCTCCACCAGGACGCATTGTCCCCGGTCCAGATTCCGCCGTAGCGGTGCATCCCGATATAGGAAGAGCGGGAAAACAGCAGGATCCTTTTGTTCGGCGCGATTTGGTCAAATGCTTCGGAAGCGGCTTTGGTCATATTGTATCCGTAGAGGTTATGTACCTGGTCATGGCGGATTTTGACGCCGTCCATATTGTGGTAAAAGCTCTTGTAATCCTCTTCGCTGTTGGACAGTCCGTCGACCAGGCCCTTCATCTGGTAAAACTCATGCAGGCCCAGGTTTTGGTCTTTGAAGGACAGGATTGCTTCCATTGCTTTTTTCAGGTTTTGATCCGAATAAAAAATCGCTGGTTCGTTCATATCGTTCCAGAAGCCGTCAATGCCTTGTTCGATGAGCACCCGGTATTTTCCGCCGAACCATGCCCGTGCATCGGCATTGAGTACATCCGGAAAATGGGATCTGCCTGGCCAGACAGCGCCGATAAAATCATTTCCGTCTCCATCCTTGCAAAAATAATTTCCCTTTACACCTTCCTCATAAACCGGATACCCTTCTTCGATCTTTACACCCGCATCGATAATTGGTACCAGGTGAATGCCCTGCCCGCGCATTTCTTCTACAAAATCGGCAAAATCCGGGAATTTTTCCGCATCGACGGTAAAATCCTTGAACCGTTCCATATAATCAATATCCATATAGACAGCGTCCAGCGGGATATTTTTTCCATGATAACCCTGTACCACATTCCGGATATCCTGCGCGCAGGCATACCCCCAGCGGGACTGCTGATAGCCGAAGGCCCATTTCGGCGGAATATAGCTGCGGCCGATCAGTTCCCGGAACTGCTTTACGATATCCTTTAGGCCATTACCTTCTATGGTATAAATGACGCAGTCCTTTCCCGCCCGGATCACAAGCTGGTCAAGCTGCGTCTCCCCGACGTCAAAGACGACCGTACCCGGATCATCGATAAAAATCCCAAACGATGCCCCGTTTGTCCTGTTTAGAATCAGAAAATTATGCGCACTGTAGAGGGCATGCCGGCTCTCCGTGTGGAACGAATCGTCAGTTGCATAGCTGACATAGGAAAATCCGCGCTTATTTATTCCGCGCATCTGTTCACCCAATCCATAAACCACATCCTGTGTGTCCATCCGGCAGGATAAGCAGATACCATCCTGTGTGTGTGCCAGATGCATCAGATCGAACGGCTGGCTGTGGGCAGCGATTGCCTGCACGGCAGCGCCAGTTTCCAGCGGTTGTCCAAATGTGTACTTTTTGATCATGATTGTTCTCCTTTTCGAATAAAGATACCAAAAATCATTTGAAAAGTCAATTTGCTGTAATCAGAAATTAGTACCTCTAACCTGGATGAACCGGAATAGAAACACTTTTGATATTGCGTTGCGTTTTTTGATGGCTATGCGGACGCTGGATGAGTGGGAAAGGGCCTGGCTTCCGGCTCCTATTCCAGAATGCTAAGAATCCCTAGGCATTCTGCATTTACACAGTGGCACCGTCCGGTCGCGGCACCTAGTTCGCCCTGGCTAAACGCCAGAAGCTAAAGGTGCCGCTGGGCTCCGCCCCTATGTTGCTGGGCAGAATACCAAGGGCTTCTAAACATTCTTCCAACGTCGCCGGAAGCCAGGCCCTTTCCCACTCATCCAGCTGGTTTTCACTTGCTCTACATGAAACTGAATTTCAGGTATTGTAAAGCCCGCAGAGTCGTCCAGTGAGCCACATCCCCCCCTTGGCCAACCATACTATTTCGGTAAGCCAAAAAATACAGCACAATGTCAATTTTGCCACCCGGCATCAAAACTTTGCCATTTTGCGCCAAAAATCGTTTCTAAGAGCCTAACCTGGATGAACCAGAATAGAAACACTTTTGACATTGTGCTGCGTTTTTGAGTGGCTATGCGGACGCCGAATGAGGGGGAAAGGGCCTGGCTTCCTGCTCCTATTCCAGAATGTTAAGAATCCCT
>CANOET010000274.1 GCA_947564835.1 uncultured Eubacterium sp.
TACACTGGTGACGGTCTTGTGCTGCTTGATGGTACGCTTCGAGAACATATCTGCTTTTCTTAAAAGCTTTCCGTTGTCATCAAGGATTTCCAACGAACAGAGCAGGTAATAGGAGCTGTCACGGTCAAATGCCAAACGGTTCGCGCGGGCATTGATCAGGCCGTATCTGCGTGTAAAGCTGTCATAGAGCTGGTTTAATTCCGCCTGTTTCTGGGAGATAGCGCTGTCAGTGGCAGATTCGTCCATCTGTAGGCGGATCAGATGCTGCACGCTTTCACGCAGGGCGATCATGTCCCTGACACGGTTTTTAGCGGTGTGGTTTAGATCCTGCTTTGTCATGACACTGTTTTCACGGTAATAAATTTCTCCGTCTACAAGAGTAAAGGAGTAGTTCTTTACATCGGGATTTGCAGGGATGGTATCTGCTTTGGCAGTTTCTTCCTGTCCTGCTGGTACAGCAGCATGGTAACTGCCGCTGATATGGGATACGGCTTCGTGAAGAAGGCTTGCAAGTTCTGTATCAGGGAACGGTAATACCGTGTAATCCATGCCGTGTGCCGTACTTTCGGATGTCTGATTGCCCAGCACCATATCCGGATGGTCTGCAAAATACTGGTTGACCGGAAATCCGTCTGCATTTTCTGCTGTCTGCACCCATGCTGGTTCTTCAATATATGGGGTATCACGCTTCTGTAAGAATAGAATGTCTGAAACCACCTCTGTGCCAGCGTTTGCCTTAAAAGCGTTATTTGGCAAACGTACCGCGCCAAGAAGATCGGCTCTTTCTGACAGATATTTACGCACGCTTATATCCTTAGCATCCATCGTGTAGCGGCTGGTGACAAAAGCAAGGATACCGCCAGGACGCACCTGGTCAAGAGCTTTTGCCAGAAAGTAATTGTGGATAGAAAAGCCCAGCTTGTTGTAGGCTGGATCGTTCACTTTGTACTGTCCGAACGGCACGTTGCCCATAGCAAGGTCGAAGAAATTGTTTGGATAGTCTGTTTTTTCGTATCCGCAGACCTTGATTTTTGCCTTTGGATACAGCAGTCTTGCAATGCGGCCACTGATACTGTCCAGCTCTACACCATACAACTTAGAGTTTTTCATGTTTTCAGGAAGCAGGCCGAAGAAGTTGCCAATGCCGCAGGACGGCTCCAGAATGTTGCCGCACTGGGAGCCCATGCTGCTGATGGCTGCATAGATTGCGTTAATTACAACAGGGCTGGTGTAGTGTGCATTTAAGGTGCTTGCTCTGGCAGAAACGTATTCTTTCGGAGTAAGTGCTGTTTTCAGCTCCGTATACTCCCTTTCCCAGTCAGCTTTATTTTCGTCGAACGCATCCGGGATGCCGCCCCATCCAACGTACCGGGATAAAGTTTGCTGTTCCTCTGGTGTTGCGGTACGCTTTTCTGCTTCGATTTGTTTTAATGCAGCGATTGCCGCCATGTTCATGGCGAACTTAGCCTTTGGTCCACCTGTGCCGGGCTGGTCATCTGTGATTACAAAGTTTTCGGCGGCAGGAAGTTCACTAACCTCTGACGGATCAAGTACAATTTCCTGTTTTTTGATATTGTCAGATGCCGGCTCCGCCACTGTAATATCACCAGGATTAGCGTTATCCTCTGGGAATGGCTCTTCCACGGCGGGCTGCTGTGCATCTGCCAAAGCATCGTTACCGTTTTGTCCTGCTTCGGAAACGGGTGGTTCCTGTGTTTCTGCAAGTACAGGGTATGTTTCAGCGAATATCTCCTGTAAAATTTGATTGTGGAATTCGCTCAAATCGTAATAGGCTTTCAGAAACCGCAGATCTGCAAGGGAGAGGGCAGCACGTTTTACCGCAGCTTCACCCTCCAGCTCTGCGTTCTCCCTGTCACTGTTTTTGCAGGCATTCTGGTATGCGGTGTCGGATAAGAGAAAATCTTTGATCACAGGTTTATACTGGCTGTAGATTTCCTGAAATGTCGGTTTGGAAGCTTTCGCTGTAGAATTGCCAGAAGCAGAAGGCTTGCCATCACCCTCCGCTTCGGAAGTACTGCTATGCTGCTGTGCCGCCTGTTTCTGGCGTTCATAATTTAATATGGCCATCCCAATCTGGTGGAGTACCTGGCTGCTTGCCTGGTTTACCGCCACGCCAAGGATTTGAACGAGCTTCGGCGTATTAAAGTCGCATAAGTCCCGAAAATCCTCTAAGCGGAAGTGTCTTTCTGCGTGCAGTCCGCAGCGGGCCAGCAGGACATAGGCGGTACTTACGCTGGCAACATCACAAAACTCCACGCCCACATTGTATTCATCCATTCCCTCCAGAGTGCTTCCAGACAGCTCGTACATGATCTGGCTGTGGTAGTCATCCCAGTAGTCTTTTGCCAGCTTTGCTGCAATATCCTATAACTGGCCGGGAAAACCGTTCTTGCATGGAATGCCAAACCGCTCCTCCAGAGCTTTTGTGACTACATCACGGTATTCCTCCTGATACTGCCATAAGACCAGATTGCAGGAATTGTTTTTTGTGCCGGTGTCCGACACATCAAAGACATACCGGATACGCGGATACCCGTTATCGACATGGACGAGGGCAATGCCCTTAGAGCCACGACGCACATAACGGCGCATTTTCTTTGTCCAGATGTCAAAGCCTGCGACTGCGGTGGATCTGGGGTTCTGGGCGTGGATTAAGAGCTGGTCGGGGAACGAATACTTATACAGGCGGGATGCTGTGGTAAGAAATCCCGTCCAGTTTTCCAGATTTCTGGTAAGCCCTGCGGCTGTCTGTCCCGCAAGCTGGACATAGGTCTGTAATTTATCAGGCATGGCTGCCACTCCTTTCGTGTGAAAAAGCTTTTTTTGCTTTCCCACCCGTTTTCTGCCTGTGGCAGAAAAATTCAAGCCACCTGATGGGTGGCTTGATACGGGACACTATTTCTACATCACCTACTGCTGCGATGTCGGCTGCAAGCATTTCGTTCCGGCTTGACGGGAGCAGACATAAATCATCTGTTCCCAGCTGGTGTGCGACCTCCTGCAGGAAACGGTCAGACAGAACCGCACGGCTGCCGTCAATGCCTGTCCTGTTGGTCAGAACATAGAGCGGTGATTTACTGACCGGGTCCATGCCGTCCAGAAGGCCGGCATCCGTTCCTTCCGCAAGTCCGGCTTCGCATATCACGCTGATGATGTTCCTGCATATGTAATGCTCTGACTCCGTGTTTCTTTCGGCGATTCTGAGAATCTCTTCCCCGGTCAGCCCCAGTATCTGTAAGAGATCATTGCTGACCAGAAAAGATCCACTGTCCAAATACCATCTCGGTACTGCCGCCAGGTCAAGCACATCTTTGTAAGGACACGTTTCCAGTAATTTCCGGTTTTGTTCCTTATTGATTAAGGCAAGACGAATAGATTTCTGTGCGTTTTCCGGTGTAAGCTCCGGGATTTCCGGGTATTCACAGGTTTTTCTGGCAATATCCGCTGCATCGGCTGCAATCATGGACAGTGGCATCCCAGCCAGGTAGTCTTCATACAGCTTTTCAGGGTAGATCAGCGGTGCAGTATTCTCGCCGTCCAGTTTGAGTATAAGCCCCTCTGATGTTTCATTGATCCTAACCGATTCTGTTTCCATAAAATTTACCGGTCTGGCTACACAGTCCTGTATTTTGTCCTGCAAGGCTCTTTTAAACGCTTCGTAACCCATAGCCGGTTCCTGCTTTGTCTGTATTGGTCTGTTCTTCATGGTGTGACGCTCCTTTTTTATAATTGCTCCCGGCGTGCGGATGCACGCCTGTCCGTTGACGCGCACGCACATCAGATTTTGTAATGACAGAAAAAAACAGTATCTGAAATTTCTATAAAGTGGAGTGAAATTTCTACGAAGTGGAGCAAAATTTCTATGAAATAGAGCAAAATTTCTATGAAGTGGAGCGGATGTTTTTCAGAAATCCTTATCCCATGCTGGTTCCCGGTGTGTCGGAAGGGTCTAATACTATAATATTATAATATTATAGTAATGGGCGGACGCACCCCTGCTGACGCAGGGCGCGTCCTGATAAGAGATACGGGAATGGAAAGAAAAATGGGTAAAAGGTGTTGTGATATTGTGTTTCTCCCTATTTTTTCCATTACCGTATATCCCCGTATTATAGGTTTCCTGCGCCCCAGGCGCAGGGAACCATTGCTACCAAGAAACTATAGCATCCTTTGTAATGCAGAAAAAAACAGCATCCGTAATGCAATCCGAATGCTGTCGGTTGTTTCATGATTTTTAAAGAACAGAATTATGATAACAGCGTGATACATTTTCGGAATATGGTTTCCAGTCCTGTGTTGCTGCCTTCATCCAGAGATTCTATACTTGCGGAAAGCATTTCCTCATGGTTTGTATGGCGCAAATCAAAGGAATAACCACATTTTAAACACAGTTCTCTGGCAAATTCACGCTGACTGCGCCCGTTGCCTTCACGGAAAGGATGCAGAGCGTTTAAATCTGCATAATGCTCTGTGAAGACATGAATAAATTCTTTAGGATTGTCTTTTGCCTGCATACAGCCGTTAAAATAATTTGGGAAAATGCTGTTCGCATAGCCTGGAATGAACTGAACCAAACAAAACAGGCTTGTCTTTGCAATGTCGACGGTTCTGGTTTTTCCAGCCCAGCTATACAGATCCTGAAAAATGTAGTGGTGAATGCGGCAGAGATGTTTATAGTCAAAGCTCCCACGAATGGGATTTTTGTATAGCTGTAGCAGGCGGACTGCCACAAGGCTGGTCTCTGCTGTAATGAGCTGGTCTTTGTCATGGATATCCAGCTTATTTTTTAAGACAGATGTATCCGGATAGCAATATACCTTATCCATTCTGGTACTCCTTTTTGATTTCCTCAGCAATCTGGTCTGCTGTTTTTTCACCTGTTGCCTGCTGTACCAGGTGTTTATAAGCTCTTTCCGTAAGCGGCATATCCTCGATTGCCATTGTAGCGGCAACCTGTTCAATGTTATACTGCTGTTGTGATGTTAATTTCGGCATGACCGGAACCTCCTTTGCAGGTTAATTTTGGTGGCAGTGAATCCATTGCAGGATATCTTCCATGCCAGCATTTCC
>CANOET010000275.1 GCA_947564835.1 uncultured Eubacterium sp.
GTGTGTCTCCCGGCGCGTCCCCTGGCCGCATCCCGCAGAGTCGTCCGGTTAGCCATATCCCCCGGCTACCCAAAATAATTTGTGAAGAAAAAACGCAACACAATGTCAATTCTGTCGCACGAGTTAAAATATTGCCATTTTGCGCAAAAAATTGTTTCTAAGTACCTAACCTGGATGAATCAGAAAAGAAATACTTTTGACATTATGTTACGTTTTTTGACTTCCCGATAGATCTTGATTGGCCCGCAGAGGCGTCCGCTCAGCCACATCTTACCGCACTGTCCAAAACCAAAATATTTTCAAAAAACATATTGCATTTTATCAAACACCCATGCTATAATATAAAAAAGCAGATTTTCTAAAGTTTCCATGTTTCGGAAAAATCAGATTCCGTTATCTCTTCCACATATCCTGATAAGGTACTTTATTCCTTTATCTTTCAGAAAATTCACGCTTTTCACAGCCGGAGATTTTCTGAAAAAAGAAGATCTCCACAAAAATAAAAAAGGAGGTTTTCTATATGGAGCAAAAGAAAACAGAATCAGATGTAACCTACTGGCACCCTGCATTTTATGCAGATATCCAAATTGAACTGCAGGAAGACGCAGACAATTTAGAATTTGAAAGCGAACATCAGCTTGGAACAAATCCAATGGAAATAGATGTCCTTATTATCAAAAAAGAAACCGACCAGCCCATAAAAAAGAACATTGGAAAAATATTCAGAAAATATAATATCATTGAATATAAAAGCCCCGATGATTTCCTGAGCATCGACGATTTTTACAAGGTATACGGTTACGCCTGTTTTTATAAAGCAGATGCTCCGCTCGTGGACAGCATTCCTATACAGGAACTAACGATCACATTTATAGCAGAAAAATATCCGCGAAAATTAATCCGCCATCTGCAGAAAATAAAAAATTACACTGTAAAAAAAACAGAACCTGGTATCTATCAGGTATCCGGTGATTTTATTCCCATTCAAATCATCATTACAAAAACATTGACCCGGCAGAAAAACCTTTGGCTGAAAAGCCTGACTAATAAATTGCAGGAGCCTGATCATGCAAAAAAACTCATAGACGACTATCTTCATCATTCACAAAACAACCTATACCGGTCAGTACTTGAAACCATCATACGGGCAAATCCGCACATATTTAAGGAGGTAAATGAAATGGGTGACATTTTTATGGAAATTTGTCAGGAAAAATTTGACAGAAAACTAAAAGAAGCCGTTGATCAGGAAGTGGAAAAGGCAACCCGAAATCTTATGGAAAATTTCCAGAAAAGCATCACTGAAAGCGTTACGAAAGAAGTTACCGAAAGCGTCACGAAAGAAGTTACCGAAAGCGTTACGAAAGAAGTTACCGAAAGCGTTACGAAAGAAGTTACCGAAAGCGTCACGAAAGAAGTTACCGAAAACGTCACGAAAGAAGTTACCGAAAGCGTTACGAAAGAAGTTACCAAGAAAACAAAGCTGATGGAACGTATTTCTTTAATCCAAAAGAAATGCAGGAAGCACAAGCCACTGTCTGTGATTGCAAATGAACTTGAAACAGATCTGGATGAGCTTTGTCCGGTTTATAACATTGTATTTGAGAATACTGAAAAAACGGTAGAAGAACTATATGAATTGTTAACCAGGGGCGCTGTATGTTAGACACGTTTAAAAAAATTGTCTGATCCTCTGTCCGTATCTATCAGAAAACTCATACGCTGACAAAGGATCAGACGCCATGTACAGCAAGGCCCCTTATTCTTTTCCAAATTCCGAAAGTATTAACCCCTCGTTACGCTCCAGCGTCATTGTGACACTCCACGCATTCACAAATAAAAGCAGCGGCCTCCCCTTCATATCCATCACCTTTTTCATATCCGACGTCCCGGTCAGCCGTTCCAGGTCCAGCCCCTTATTTTCAATCCAGCGGATATGTTCGTACGGCAGATTTTCCAGATGTATTTCTACATTATATTCATTTTCCAAACGGAACTTAAGCACGTCAAACTGAAGCACGCCAACAACCCCGACGATAATCTCTTCCATACCGCCCTTATATTCCTGAAAAATCTGGATTGCACCTTCCTGTGCAATCTGCGTAACGCCTTTGACAAACTGCTTCCGCTTCATCGTATCAACCTGGCGCACCCTGGCAAAATGCTCCGGTGCAAACGTCGGGATGCCTTCAAATAAAAAACGTTCCTTTGCCGTCGTCAGCGTATCTCCGATGGAAAAAATGCCCGGATCAAATACACCGATAATATCTCCGGCATACGCTTCATCAATGATTTTGCGCTCCTTCGCCATCAGCTGCTGTGGCTGGGACAGTTTGACTTCTTTGCCGCCCTGGATATGCTTTACTTCCATACCAGCCGTAAATTTACCGGAACAGATGCGCATAAACGCCACACGGTCACGATGGTTTTTATTCATATTCGCCTGGATTTTAAATACAAATGCTGAAAAATCTTCCGAAAACGGACTGATCAGACCAGTGTCCGCTTTTCTCGGAAGCGGTTCATATGTCATTTTCAAAAAATGATGCAAAAATGTCTCCACACCAAAATTCGTCAGCGCAGAACCAAAAAACACCGGCGATAATTCGCCTTTCGTTACCAGTTCCTGGTCAAATTCCGCGCTTGCGCCGTCTAACAGTTCGATTTCCTCCAGCAGCTGACTGTGTGCCAGCGCACCGATCTCCTTATCCAGCGCCGGATCATCTATTGCAATCTCCCGTCCGGTTCCTTCCTTCGTGCCTTTGAACGTGTCGGAGAAAGTCATTACCTTTTTCGTATTGCGGTCATAGACTCCCTGAAACGCTTTGCCGGAGCCAATCGGCCAGTTAACCGGACAGGTCGCTATACCAAGTTCTTTTTCGATTTCATCCAGCAGTTCAAACGTATCATTGGCATCCCGGTCCATTTTATTAATAAAAGTAAAGATCGGAATATGACGCATGACACAGACCTTAAACAGCTTCCTCGTCTGCGCCTCCACGCCCTTGGAGCCATCAATCACCATAACCGCAGAATCAGCCGCCATCAGTGTACGGTATGTGTCCTCTGAAAAATCCTGATGTCCGGGCGTGTCCAGTATATTGATGCAGTAACCGTCATAATGAAACTGCAGCACGGATGAGGTTACGGAAATACCCCTTTGTTTTTCAATCTCCATCCAGTCCGAAACCGCATGCCTGGCGGTCGCTTTGCCTTTTACGGAGCCAGCCAGATTAATTGCTCCTCCGTACAACAAAAATTTTTCGGTTAAGGTCGTCTTTCCTGCATCCGGGTGGGATATAATTGCGAATGTTCTTCTTTTCTCTATTTCCTGACGTAAATCTGCCACAGTATGTTCCTCCAGTTCATTCAGCGTATTGCTTTTTCGTTGTCCGGCCGGAAAAGTAAAAATGATAGAAATCCGGATATTCCTGCCAGTAAACGTAATTTTAGTATAGCGGTGTGCAGATGTCAAGGGTGTGTTGCGTTTTATGGCTGCCCGAAAGATGCTGGTTAGCCACATCCCGTGGCCAATCAAGATCTTTCGGGAAACCAAAAAACGCAGCACAATATCAATTCTGTTTCTTTTCTGCAAGCATCCTGCATAAAACCCCTGCAACTGCACATACTACACCCAATCATTCAAATTCATTTACAAACTTCAAAAAGGAGCCATACAAACCATGATGACCTTCAACGAACTGCACCGCCATGTCCTCAAGGCGAAAAAAGACAATACCCCTCTTCCAAAAAACCTGACCCGCAAAGAACAGCACCAACTGGACTGCCTGCTGCATCCTGACGATCATCCGCTTGTCTGGAAAATGGATACCTGCGACTGCAAAGACGGCTCGTGTGTCGCAGCCTGTACTTTTTCTGCCCTTACGATCCAGGACGGCCAGGTATCCTTTGATCCGGAAAAATGCACAGGCTGTGCCAAATGCATCGAAGCATGCAAAAACGAAAACCTGACATTCAGCCACGACTCTGTGAAAGCTTTAGAATTATTAAAAGATGAAAGCCACCCGGTATATGCCTTAATGGCGCCGGCTTTTATCGGGCAGTTCGGAGAGAAGGCAACGCCTTCCAGAATCCGGACCGCATTAAAGCAAATCGGGTTCTCCGGTATGATTGAAGTTGCCGCTTTTGCGGATATTCTGACTTTAAAAGAAGCTCTGGAATTTTATCACAATATGCAAAAACCGGATGCTTTTCAGCTGACCAGCTGCTGCTGCCCGGTTTGGATTAAGCTAATCCGCAAAGACTTCGGCAAAATCGTTGAGCATCTTCCGGCTTCCGTATCACCGATGATCGCCTGCGGCCGGGTCGCCAAGCAGCTGCACAAAGGCTGCCGTACAATATTTGTAGGCCCATGCCTTGCCAAAAAAGCAGAAGCCAAAGAGCCAGATTTAAAAGGAGCGATCGACTGTGTGCTGACTTTTGAAGAACTGGATACGATGTTTTCAACATTCCAGGTAGATTTTTCCCAAATGGAAGAAGAGGTCAAAGAACACTCTGCCAGCGCGGGACGGCTTTATGCGCATACTGGCGGCGTCAGCCAGGCAGTGCGGGAATGTGTGAAGCGGATTGATGCGGACTGCCAGGTAGATCCGGTCTGCGCAAACGGAGTGGCTAATTGTAAAAAACTGCTGCAAGATATTCTGGACGGAAATACAACCGGAAATTTTTTTGAAGGCATGGCATGTGACGGCGGATGCGTCGGCGGTCCCAAACGGGTTATTCCGATGGAACAGGGGAAGGCAATGGTCGATGACTACGCGAAGAAGGCATTGTACCGGACACCTGCAGAAAATCCTTACGTTATTGAGTTAATTCAGAGACTTGGATTTTTTACCATCGAAGAATTTTTAAAGAGCAGTGATATTTTGACGAGAAGCCTGTGATAGGTGGATGCCCGAAAGATCTTGATTGGGTGGGGGATGTGGTCAGGGGATATGGCTAACCGGACGACTCTGCGGGCTGGAGCCAGGGGACGCGCCGGGAGACACACCTTGGGCGGACTGGGGCAACGCTGCGGT
>CANOET010000276.1 GCA_947564835.1 uncultured Eubacterium sp.
GCCTGGCTTCCGGCGACGTTGGAGGAATGTTTAGAAGCCCTTGGTATTCTGCTCAATAAATCAGGGGCGGAGCCCAGCGGCGCCTTTAGCTTCTGGCGTTTAGCCAGGGCGAACTAGGCGGCGCGCCCGGACGGTGCCACTGTGTAAATGCAGAATGCCTAGTGCTCCATCCGGGCAGAAATTAGAGTTTAGTGCAGTCTGATTCGCGTCAGTGCAAGGCAAAATTTCGACGGCGATGTGGTTCCATCGACTAGAAATTTTAACGCAGCAATGGCGTGAATCAGGCTGTAATAAACTCTAATTTCTGCCCGGATGGAGCACTAGGGATTCTTAACATTCTGGAATAGGAGCCGCAAGCCAGGCCCTTTCCCCCTCATCCGGCGTCCGCATAGCCACTAAAAAAGCAACACAACGTAAAGCCCGCAGAGTCATCCGCCCCGCCAACTCCAAAAAACCCCACTCCTCAATAAAACACATGCTCCCCAATAACCAGCCCATCAATCACCCCATGATCAATCCGAAAATACAAACAATCCACATTCCTCTCCCCATTCAAAACCGCCTGCGCAGCCGATTCACAGCGGCTTCCAAGCCCAGCCGCCAGCGCATGCGCAAACCGGCCGCTGGCAACCGGGGAAAACTGGCCGCTTTGATAAATGACACCGCTGATGCTGTTTGGAAAACTGCTGCTGGCAACACGGTTCATAATGACACTGCCTACCGCCAGTTGTCCTTCGTAAGACTGGTTACCAGCTTCACAATAGATAATTGTCGATAACAGTTCCAGATCGCCTGCACTTGCAGCAGCACTGCCAGCGCTGCTGCCGTCAGAACTGCTGCCCAGGCTGCTTCCTGTGCTGCCCGGCGAGCCGCTGTCAGCGCTGCTGCTTTGCTGCTGCCTGCGCTCCTGTTCCTGGCGGGCTTGTGCTTCACGCTCTTTTCGCTCCTGCTCTTCCTGCTGCCTGCGGCGTTCTTCTTCCCGCTTGCGCTTAAGCTCTTCTTCTTGTTTTCTGATTTCTTCTGCACGTCTTAGATCCTCCTCTGCCTTTTGTCGTTCTAATTCCTGCTCATACTGCTTTTGCTGCTGCAGATCCTGTTCGTAGCGTGCCAAGAGTTCCTGGGAGCTTTGGATCTGCGCAAGCTTGCTGCCCAGCCTGCTCTTTAAGCCGGATATGGCTGTATGGATCTCCTCCAGCTTCTGTGTCTGCCTGCTTTCTAATGTTTCCAGCTCTGCTTTTTGCGTTACCAGGTCTTTTTTTGCCTGCTTGATTTTATTGGTTGTCGCCTTAAATTCGTCCAGTTTTTCCCTGTCATAGGACATGACTGCCTGAAAATAATTGACCCTGCGCAGCGCTTCCGGCATGGAACCGGCTTCCAGGATATAGGTCAGCATATCCATGGAACTGTTTTCGTATAAAAACCGGATCCGCTGCTTCATTTGTCCGTACTGTTTTTTACTGTCTGCCTGCGACTGGCGCAGCGCTTTTTGTGTCTTTTCAATCTCTTCCTGGGTATGTACGGCCGCTGCCTTTGTATCGTCCAGCTCTTTCGAAAGGCGGCTGATCTTCTCCTGCCCGGATGCTATCTCTGCTTCCATAGACTGTTTTTCTTTTTCATAAGCGCTGATTTTCTGCCCTTCCTGATCCAGCGCGTGTTCCAGCTCATCGATTTTTTCCCCTGTATTGTCAATCTGATCCTGTATGGCTGTGGCGTGTACATGGCTGCTGCATAAAATGCTGACCGACAGCAGGAATGCCAGACTGCAGATTTTTCTCTTATGCTTCATATCCTTAAATAGCTCCTCCTATCAAACCATGGCAAAATATGAACAATGTTAACAAGAATATTTATATATTATATCATTTCTATTACACATTGTATATATTTTCCTCGCATTTTTGATTGTTTTTTTAGGAAACTTATGCTATTATGGAATAGAGTGGCAATTTCGTAGTTAATTCGCTGTCTTTCGAGGAAATACGGAAGTCTGAAACAGTGGGAGATAAAGAAATGAAAGGAGAAGCTGCCCCGGCAAAACTTTTTGCCCATATTTTGAGCAGCAAGAGGACTATGTTATTTGTAGAATCACAGGATATCAAACCAGGTATGCGGCTTGCCAAACCAGTTTATAACCGGAATGGGGTATTACTGTTTGACCGTAATACAAAGCTGACTGTACAAAATATTGTGAATCTGACAAATTTTGGACTCATCGGCATTTTTATACTGGAGCCGGCAGAACCGCTTCCGCCAATTACAAGAGAGGAACAGGAATTTGAACAGCTGCAGACCTTTTATATGTTCCGTCTGCGTGATAATCTGGTAAATATCAGCAAAGGCAAAATGCCGACCGACCTTGCGGCCCTGGCAAAAGATGTGGCCAGCCACTTCGGCACTTTAGACCACAAAGTACATTTTACCCAGACGATCCGCAGCAACACGGATTTCGTATATAAGCATTCTGTCGGCGTTGCGATTATTTCCGCTATGATCGGACATGCGATGGGCCTGCGTGAAAGCACACTGCTTTCGATCGTAAATGCTGCTTTTTTATATGATTTCGGGTACTTGTACGTACCGGCTGAGATTATGAAAAAGGGCGAAGACATTACTGAGATTGAAAACTCCACGATTTCCAAATACCGGGAAAAAGCTTATGCCCTGCTGCATGCGGATACCAACCCTTACAATATCCCTTCGGATTCCCTGGCTATGGTAACGCAGATGATCCAGGCCGGACGCGCTGAGGGGGGAGCGGTCGACCGCAGCAAGTGGCTGACGGGTACGACCGTCCTTGCGGTAGCGGATAAGTTTGACCGCATGACTGCCATGAGCTTAAGCCGCAAGCCTAATTCTGAGATTTCGGCGATCCGTTATCTGGTCGACCATCCGGAGTCTTATCCGCAGAATGTCGTATCCGCGCTTGCAAAGTGTATTCATATTATGCCGGTCGGATGCTGCGTGGATCTTACGAATGGGGATAAAGGGCTGGTGCTGGAGACGAATGAGCGTGATTTCAACCATCCGGTCGTACTGCGTTTCCGGGACAACCAGGTGCTGGATCTGAGCGATCCGAAGGTATCTAAGACCGTGCAGATCGCGGACGTCATGCATACGATGGATAACAGGGTGAAAATGGATGCAGAAACGCTGAAACAGTTTACGACAGATGAGAACAGTTCTAAGATGGTAAAAAAATATCAATTCAAGAAACTGCAGATTGAGAACAAAAGAAAGCAGGCTTAAAGGAACCAGGCTCTGCGGGCCGGCCCGCACCCGCAGAGTTATAAACATGCAGCGCATGATCTGACGGGCGCATACCGCCTGCGTGGCTATCCAAGCACTCCGAGCCCCTTCAAAATCAAAAAGAACAGCAGCACAGGCAGAAGAAACGTCACATACACCCTGATCTGCCTCGGAAGCTTCCACCCCTTTCCGGTATTCACCTCCGCCAGATAATGCTCAAACCCCCATCCGAACCGCGTTACGCAAAACAGCAGATAGCAGAGCGACCCGATCGGAAGCGCCACGTTACTGACAATAAAATCTTCCAGATCAAGCACCGTACTCCCCTCTCCGAGCGGCTGAAAGGCAGACCACAGATTAAATCCGAACACACAAGGCAGGGACAAAACCAGCAAAGCGACAAGGTTGATGCTGCACGATTTTTTCCGGTTCCAATGAAACAAGTCCATTCCGCAGGAAATAATATTTTCAAACACAGCCAGTATCGTAGAAAACGCCGCAAATGACATAAACACAAAAAACATCGTCCCCCAGATCCGTCCGCCGGCCATGCTGTTAAAAATATTCGGCAGTGTAATAAAAATCAGCCCCGGCCCCTGGTCCGGACTGATGCCGAATGCAAAGCAGGTCGGAAAAATAATCAGTCCGGATACAAGCGCCACAAAAGTATCCAGCACCGCAATATTGACCGATTCCCCCAATAAACTGCGTTCTTTGTCAATATAACTGCCGAAAATCCCCATGGAGCCGATACCAAGGCTCAGCGTAAAAAACGCCTGGTTCATAGCGGCGGTCAGTGTCTCCCATAAGCCGATTTCCTTCATTTTCTCAAAATCAGGCTGCAGATAAAATTTCAGCCCCAAAGCCCCGCCTTCCAAGGTGCAGCTATGTACCGCCAGGACAATAATAATTACGAGCAGCAGGCTCATCATCACTTTCGTAATCCGTTCCACACCTTTCTGCAGGCCAATGGAACAGATCAGCATCCCTGCAACGACAACAATAACCATTGTCATGCTTAAAATCCTAGGGCTCGCAAGCATATCCTGGAACACCTGGCTGACCTGTTCCTTATCCTTTCCCTGAAACTTTCCGGTCAGCATCTGGTAAAAATAAAACAGCATCCATCCGGTCACGGTTGTATAAAACATCATTAACAGATAATTGCCTGCCATACCCAGATATCCGTGCAGATGCCATTTCTGGCCCGGCTTTTCCAGCTGCTGGAAGCATTTGATAATGCTTTTTCTGCTGGCGCGCCCGACGGCAAATTCCATTGTCATAACGGGGATCCCCATAATGACGAGGAAGAACAAGTAGAAAAGCACAAACACCCCGCCGCCGTAAGCGCCGGCGACATAAGGGAAGCGCCATACATTGCCAATGCCGATCGCACAGCCTGCGGATAATAAAATAAATCCCATGCGCGATCCTAATTTTTCTCTTTCCATTTGAACTCTTCGGGCCGTAATGATTATTCAGGCCCGGTCTCCTTTCCTGTTCTGAATTGTTTATCATTTTAGCATGTTTTGCGTGATTTGTCACCTACGCTTTTCTTTCAGAGCTCAGCATCTGTAACGAATTTACGGTTACTGTTATCCGGGAGTTGTAAAAATACTGAATCTTAATGGAATTAAGCATAATAATTTAAACTAAAATTGCATATCGAATACAGAATCATACTGTAAACAGAAACATACTACAAAAGTATAACAGCACTGACGATTAAAAATTTTTCGCAAAAAAACCTCCCATTTTACGGGAAAA
>CANOET010000277.1 GCA_947564835.1 uncultured Eubacterium sp.
ACGTCGCCGGAAGCCAGGCCCTTTCCCCCTCATCCGGCTGGTTTTCACAGGCTTATATGAAACGCAGAGTCGTCCGGTTAGCCACATCCCCACCGGCTAACCAGGATCTTTCGGGAAGTTTAAAAAATGCAACACAATGTCAAAAGAGTTTCTTTTCTGGTTCATCCAGGTTAGGAAAAGAAGATCAGAAAAATAAAAGCAGGAAGGGATCTATTATGAGAAGTGCAGGTCAAAGAAAAATATTAAGATCAGCATTGCTTTCCGGCATGCTGATTACAGCGCTGCTGTTTTGCGCACCGCGTCCCGTGCAGGCGCAGCAGGCAGGGCTGGAAGAGGTTGTAGCAGCGGCGGCGCAGATTTTATATCATAATGAAGGCAGTTATAATTCCGTGAATCCGAACGACAACGGGGCAGTATCCGTCGGCAAGCTGCAGTGGCATGGCTGGCGCGCGCTTGCCCTGTTGCAGACGATAACGTCAGCAAATGAGCTGCAGGCGCAGGAAATGCTCGGGGATACGCTGTATCAGGAAATCATTGGGACAGAAGATACGGCAAAGTGGAGCACCAGAAAGTTTACGTCCAAAGAAGCTTCTGCGGTAAAGAACCTGCTGGCGACGGAGGAAAGCAAAGCGGCGCAGGATGTGCTGGCCGTAAAAGATATTACAGACTATATCCAGCAGGGGCAGCGGCTCGGCATGATCAATGAGCCTGCCCTTGTCTATTTTGCAGACCTCGCCAACCAGGGCGGTTCCGGGGCTGCGGGGCGCGTAGCGGCATCTGCGTCCAGATTTACAGGCAGTTATGAGCTGGTCACGCTCAATGAACTGCATGAGGCGGCAATTTGCGACTCTGTTATGGGCGCATATCAGACAAGGCGTTTTGAAACTTACCAATACGCGGCAGGGCTGGGATGGATATACTGCAGCCAGGCCGACTCCTATATCCCGTATGACTACGTGTCTGCAAGGGACTATGGCTCCGCATGGGTGCAGCAGTCGTTAAATAAATGCATGAATACTTCCCTGGCAGTAACAGGTACATACGACGATATGACAAAGGCAGCAGTAACCAGCTTTCAGACAGCCAATCACCTGGCAGTAGACGGTTATGCAGGAAAAGATACGATTGTTGCGCTGATCAAAGCTGTTTTTAAAGGCACAGCCATCCAAAATCCCGGCACGTCCATACCGAATCCCGGTACATCCACACAAAATCCTGGTACATCCGTCCAGGATCCGGATACACCTGTGGAAAACCCTGGATCATCCATCCAGAATCCGGGGATAACAATTACTGACCCTAATACACCGTCACAAAACCCAGGCACAACGGGCTCAAATCCAGGCACAACAGGATCGAATACCGGCACAGCCGGGCAAAATCCAGGCACAACGGGTTCAAATACCGGCACAGCCGGGCAAAATCCAGACACGGAAAAACCGCAGACCCCGCAATTAACAAAGACTATACTGAAAACGGCAAAAGCAAGCTATGCGGTTAACGATACGCACGAAGGATTTATGCTGGAGGTTACAAGCAGCCACCAGGAAGAGCCGCTTACCTACCGTTCTTTAGAAAGCGCCGTATGCACCGTTGACACGCAGGGTATGGTAAAGATTACCGGCGCAGGCAGTACACAAATCATGGTAAAGCAGCGTGAGACCGATACTTACGAAGCAGCAGAGCTGTCCATTCCGATCACCGTTTATTCCACAGACCCGGCCAGCTATCCCAAGCCAACAGGCGCGCTGTACGCGGAAAAAAATATGAAAAAGCCGCACGTGCAGTGGCTTCAGGCAGCGCTGATTTCCCTGGACGGAGCAAATATCACGGTCAACGGCAGCTGGACAAAAACAATGACAAAGATTGTCACAGATTTTCAGAAAAAATGCGGCATTGCAGCGGACGGAATCGTAGGCGACCAGACGCAGCAAATGCTCAAGCAGATGCTGGCCGTCAAAGCCAAGCAGCCCGAAACAACGATTCAATGCAGCGCAAAGGCAAATACCGTCAGCTGGAAAAAATATACAAAAGCAAACCGCGTCTATGTCTACCGTAAGGAAAGAGGCGGAGACTACAAACGCCTGAAAACGATCACAAATATGAAAAAGACAAGCTTTCAGGATAAAACGGCAAAACCAGGCGCGACCTACTATTATGTCGTCAAGTATGCCATACAGCAGAACAAAGTGCTGATTAAAAGCCCATCCTCCAAAGGCGTGACCGGAATCCGCAAATAACAGGCATTACAAAAGGCAGGATCAATCATAAGGAGACTACAAATGTTAAAAGACTATCCGATCAAACAATTAGTGCAGCCCCTTCTGGACTGGTATCCCAGTCATGCCAGAGTCCTGCCGTGGAGGGAAGACGCGTCTGCGTACCGCGTATGGGTATCCGAAATCATGCTGCAGCAGACACGCGTAGAGGCAGTCAAGCCATATTTTGAACGATTTATAGAAGCGCTTCCTGACATCGCTTCCCTGGCAGAATGCCCGCAGGACCGCCTGTTAAAGCTATGGGAAGGGCTGGGCTATTATAACCGCGTCCGGAATATGCAGGCTGCGGCGGTAACGGTAATGAAAGACCATGGCGGAAAGCTTCCGGCAGATTATGAAGCCCTGCTAAAGCTCAAAGGCATCGGGCATTACACCGCAGGAGCGATCGCCTCGATTGCCTACGGCATCCCGGTTCCGGCTGTAGACGGAAATGTCCTGCGGATCCTCATGCGTGTATCCGAGGATTCTGCGGATATTATGAAACAATCCGTAAAAACAGAAACCGAACAGCTGCTGGCGCCAGTGATCCCCAAGGAGCAGGCAGGCATGTTTACACAGGCAATGATGGAGCTTGGCGCGACCGTATGCGTGCCGAACGGAGAGCCAAAATGCACAGAATGCCCATGGCAGCCTTACTGCCTGGCATGCCGCCATCAGACATATACGGGACTTCCGCACAAAGGGAAACCAAAACCGCGGAAAATCGAACAAAAGACGGTGCTTGTGATCCGCGACGGAGAAAAAGTGCTGCTGCACCGCCGCCCGCAGCACGGCCTTTTAGCAGGAATGTATGAATTTCCGAATCTGGAAGGGCATTTGTCACGGGAGGAGGCGACGCGTTATGTGGAGCAGATGGAGCTGGTGCCGCTGAAAATTGAACCGCTGGAAGAGGCGAAGCATATTTTTTCGCATATTGAATGGCGGATGATTGGGTATATGATCCGGGTGGCGCAGTTGGAGGATTTGGCGGCGGCGAAAACAGGATATGTGTTTGCGGAGGCGGAAGTGTCGGAAGAAAAGTATGCGATTCCTTCGGCGTTTGCGAGGTATACGAAGTATATGAATATTCATTTGGGTATCCGCAAGTAGGGATATGATGGTTGGCAATTTATATGGTTTACCGATAGATCTTGATTGGCCGGGAGGGGGATGTGGCTAAGCGGACGACTCTGAGGGCTGCGGCCAGGGGACGCGCCGGGAGAGTCTGGTTATTGGCAGGCTTCTTTGATTGGCTATGCGGACGCCGGATGAGGGGGAAAGGGCCTGGTTTTTACTGGCTTTACATGAACTGAAATTCAAGTATTGAATGGCTTTACATGAACTGGAATTTAGATATTGTAAGCCTGCCATAACCAGACTCTGCGGGCTGTGGACGGGTAGCCATATACCTTGGCTAATCAAAATTTACCGGCATTCAAAAAACGCAACACAATGTCAATTCTGTCTCCCGGAAGAAGAATATTTCCATTTTCCTCAAGAAACCGTTTTTAAGTACATATATTGTAACTGTTCAGACAACCCGATTTACCAGACACATGTCTAAAAGTGCCTATTGGTTTTTTATCACAGCAGAGATATAATAAAAGGAATCAGTTACACCCTGCCGTGTTCCCTGTTATGGAGGTGATCGTTTGAAGAATGAAGAAATCTCATTAAAAACCAAAAAGGCACTGGCCCTTTCCTTAAAAAAGGCGATGCGTAAAAAGAACTTTTCAAAAATTACGGTAAAAGAACTCATACAAGACTGCGGTGTAAACAGGAATACCTTTTATTACCATTTTGATGATATCTATGCGCTGCTCCGCTGGGTGCTGACCGAGGAAGCGATTGAGGTAGTAAAGCATTTTGACCTGCTGGTTGACTATGAAGATGCCATCCGCTTTGTCATGGATTATGTAGATGAAAACGACTATATCATCAGCTGTGCCTATGATGCAATCGGACGCGATGAAATGAAACGATTTTTTTACTCGGATCTTATCGCAATCACATCTACCGTAATCAATAGTGCGGATGAAAAATCCGAAAAACATCTGGAATCTGAGTTTAAGGATTTTCTTGCGAATTTTTATACGGAAGCGCTTGCTGGGACTTTGGTTGATTGGATTCGGGAAAAGCAGATGAAAGATAAGGAGAAGGTTATTCTTTATTTGAAAACGATTATTGAAACAAATTTATCTTTGTTTTAGATAAATTGTTGTCGAAAAAACGCAGCACAATGTCATAAGTGTCTCTTTTCTGGTTTATATTTAGTTCGAGGCAACAGGAATGACATTGTGCTGCGTTTTTGGGCTTTCCGAAAGATTTTGATTGGCCGGGCCCCGTCTGGTCGCGGCACCTAATTCGCCCTAACTAAACGCCAGAAGCTAAAGGCACCGCCGAGCCCCTCCTGATTTAACGAGCAGAATACCAAGAGCTTCTAAACACTCTTCTGACATCTCAGGAAGCCATACCTTTTCCCACTCATTCAGCTAATTTTCACCCCCCTTACAACAAATTAAAATCCAGGCATTGCCAAGCCTGCCACAACAAAATGAAATCCAGGCATTGCCAAGCCTGCCACAACAAAATGAAATCCAGGCATTGCCAAGCCTGCCAATAACCAGACTCTGCGGGCTGCGGCCAGGGGACCCGCCGGGAGACACACCTTGGAAGGACGTTTGAGGGGCGCTTTTAGCGGAGGTG
>CANOET010000278.1 GCA_947564835.1 uncultured Eubacterium sp.
TTCCCCCTCATTCGGCGTCCGCATAGCCATTCAAAAACGCAACACAATGTCAAAAGTGTTTCTCTTCTGGTTCATCCAGGTTAGGTAATTACATATATTAGATCGCGGACGAAGCTTTTTTGTTGCATTTGTATAAAAAATGTAATTAACAAATGATATGTCATTCCTGGCAATATAGAGTAAAGCTATGGAATGGCTTCTTGGTTAGCCAGGGAATGTGGTTAAATGGATGACGCTGCGGGCTGTGGGCAGGGGATTGTGGCTAAGCGGACGACACTGCCTAATCAAGATCTTCCAGCAAGAAAAAAACACAACACATGTCAAAACTGGAATATGCATTTTTGCGCATTCCAGATTTGTGAGAAGTAATCTGGTAAATGCTGTTTTTTCATATCTTGTACTCTCAGCCATTATAGCGTATAATATATGAAAGGAGAATCATAATTATGATGGATCATACAAAAACTACGAAAGAACCCAATATACCCAAAAACAATGCTTCCGCTGCCAGCCATCCTTTTACTTCCCCCGTGGAAGATCATTATAACAGAAAATATAAAGACACCCTCTTTACTTCTCTGTTTAAAGATAAGCGTTATGCAAAGCTGCTATATGAAGACTTGTTCCCTGGCAGGGAGCCTATTACCGAAAACGAAATTGAAATCCTGAACCTGGAAAAAATTTTTACCGTCGACTGCTACAATGATGCATGCATGCTGTTTAAAAATATCCTGGTGGTCCTCACAGAGCACCAGTCCACGATCAATTACAATATGCCTACGCGCCTGCTGCTGTACATTGCCGAAGAATACAAACGTTTCTTTTCCGGCGGCAGACATAAATCCTTATATAAAAGCAAACTGGTGAAAATACCTGTGCCGGAGTTTTTTGTCGTATATACAGGAAACGGCGACCATCCAGGTTCCATGCGCCTAAGCGATGCATTTAAGCTTCCTTCAGGTTCTTTAGAACTTGCCGTATCAGTCATTGATGAAAAAAACGCAACCGGCATTCTGCACGAATTTATCCAGCTTTCACAAGAGATTGATGCCGGCGTAAAGGGAATGCATGGACAGGAAAAGATTCATAAAATCGGGGAGATTGTTGAGAAATACAGAACCGGCTGCCTGATATCTGCGTTTTTAAATGAGAAAGGAGATGTTGTTGATATGATTCACGATACATTAACTTATCAGGATCTTTTGGAAATAAAAAAGGAAGAAGGAATCGAACAAGGAATCGAGCAGGGAATTGAACAAGGAATCGAACAATTATTAAAATCTTTTATCACCAGCCACGGCAAAAAAGGACAGCCGCAATCAAAGATCCTGGAAGAGATCGTGAGCGATTTTGATTTAACTTATGATGCTGCTTCCAAATATGTGGCAATGTTCTATCCGGGACACTAAACAATGGTATAAAATTTTCAGAAAAAGGTTTGAATATGTTTCTATTAATTGGTATAATAAGCGTTATCGTAATCATTTTCCCGATCTGGCAGCATCAGGAATTGAAAAAATTCCGTGTCACCCGGTATCAAATGCAAACTCATAAAGTCAAAAGCCCGCTGAAAATAGCTGTTATTTCAGACCTGCATTCTTTTACGTACGGGCCAAAAAACAGCACGCTGTTTGCCGCCGTAAAGAGAGCCGCGCCGGACTTGATTCTGATCCCGGGTGATTTGATTGTGACGGCAAAGACGGATCAGTATCACATGGCACTTGATTTTGTCCGCAAATTAATGACGCTTGGCGTCCCGGTGGTCTTTACTAATGGAAACCACGAAAGCAGGGCGCAGCAGCCGGAATCGGACAGCTATGCGGATTTTCAGCAGTACTTTGGGCAGCTGAAGCGGTCGGGTATCCGTGTTTTAAATAACCAAAGCTGTAAAATAACCATTTGCGGCACGCTGGTCCGTATCAGCGGGCTGGAGCTTCCGCTGTCCAGTTACAAAAAGGGAAAGAAACCGCATTTGGAAAAAGATTTTATCAAACGTCATCTGGGTGCCGCGCCGGATGCGGACGGCCGTCTGCAGATCCTGCTTGCGCATCACCCGGCGTTCGCGGAGCAGTATGCGGACTGGGGTGCGGATCTTACTGTGTGCGGGCATAATCATGGAGGGCTTATCTGCATTCCGGGGCTTGGGAGTGTGGTGTCGCCGCAGTTTATGCTGTTTCCGAAATATGATGCAGGCGAATTTTGCGTGCATGGCAGGAAGATCTATATCAGCCGCGGGCTTGGCACACATACGTTCCATATCCGGATCTTTAACCGTGCGGAGCTTGTCGTGATTACGGTAAATCCACAGCAGAAGACAGCTGATCCAAAAGTTTAAAAAATCCAGGAAAAGAGCATGGAGGAATTTTATGGAACTGACAGTAAAATTGGAGACTTTTGAAGGTCCATTGGATTTACTGCTGCACTTGCTTGAAAAAAATAAAGTTAACATTTATGATATTCCGATTGTGGAGATCACGAACCAATATATGGAATACATCCATCAAATGGAACGCCAGGATCTGGATATTATGAGCGAATTTATGGTGATGGCGGCAACGCTGATTGACATTAAGGCCAAAATGCTGCTGCCGAAAAAGGCGAAGGAAGAGGAAGAAGAAGTGGATCCGCGTGCGGAGCTGGTACAGCAGCTGTTAGAGTACAAGCTTTATAAAAGCATTTCTTATGAGCTGAAGGACCGCCAGCTGGACGCGGAACACGTGATGTATAAAGTACCGACGATACCGGAGGAAGTCTCGGAATACGTTCCTCCGCTGAATCTGGACGAGCTGCTCGAAGGGCTGACGTTAAAAAAGCTGAATACGATTTTCGAGTCCGTGATGAAGCGCCAGATGGATAAATTAGACCCGGTGCGGTCCAGGTTCGGCCGTATTGAAAAAGAAGAAGTGTCGCTGGAAGAAAAAGTCGTGATCCTGGAACAGTATGCGGCGGTACATAAACAATTCAGTTTCCGCGGGCTTTTGGAAGAGCAATGCAGCCGTGTACAGGTGATCGTAACGTTTTTGGCTGTTCTGGAGCTGATGAAGACCGGAAAAATTGAAATTTTCCAAAAGCAGGCGTTTGATGACATCAGCATTACGTCCCATATTGCAGCTGCCTAAATATGGATGCACTAAAAATGCTAGTACTGGCTGACACATAATTCAGGCGCTGTATTCACCGTTCATTGCACAATGCAGTACTAGCCGTGAAAAGGATGGGGATAACAATGGATCAAAACGAGGCCATTATTGAAGCGGTTTTATTTACAATGGGAGAGTCCGTGCCGCTGGAAAAGCTTGCGGATGTGCTGGAGATCACTCCCGATGAGACGAAAAATATCATCCAGAAAATGGCTGCCGGCTATGAAAAAGCAAACCGTGGGATTCAGATTATAGAGCTGGACGGGGCCTTTCAAATGTGTACAAAAAAAGAGATGTACGAACCGCTGATCAAAATCGCCCGCCAGCCGAAAAAGCAAGTCCTTACAGACGTGCTGCTGGAAACGCTTTCCATTATAGCCTACAAGCAGCCGGTAACCCGGATGGAAATCGAAAAAATCCGGGGCGTTTCCAGCGGGCACGCGGTCAATAAGCTGGTGGAATATAACCTGGTCTGCGAGGTCGGGCGGCTGGATGTGCCGGGAAGGCCGCTGTTATTCGGAACAACGGAAGAATTTCTGCGCAGCTTCGGCGTAAATTCCATTGAAGAGCTGCCACAGCCCCAGCCGGAACAGGTCGAGGAGTTCCGGCATGAGGCCGAGGCAGAGCTGGAAATCAAGATGAAGGTATAAGCCTGCGTCTGCGGTATTCACGGGGCGTGCATCCATAAGCGGCGCAAAACGATTTGGAAAAATAACTCAGATGGTTAAATCCGCAGGCAAGCGCGATTTCCGTAACCGTCTGATCTGTCGTATCCAGCAGCCTGCAGCTTACCTTTAAGCGGCAGGCATTCAGAAAATCAACCGGCGACTGCTGCAGGTAATTTTTAAAAATCCTGCAGCATTTGCTGCAGCTGACATTACCGGCAGCCGCAATATCATCCAGCGTAATTTTTTCCGCATAATGTGCATAGAGAAAAGATACCATATCCTTTTGAATCTTTAAATCATCCGGCATTTCCTGCCTGTCCTGCCCGGACGCCAGGATTCCTGCCTGCCACAGCCTGCTCCACAAAAGCTGCATCCAAGCAGCAGCCTCCAGCTCATAGCCGGACGGCGCCCGTTCTTTCAGGCTGACAATTTCCGACAGTATTTTTTCCGTCTCCCGCCCCAGCTCCTGTTTTAGGCAAAAGTGCAGGTATTCCAGGCCGCAGTTTTTTAAAACAGGAGTAACATAGTGCTGCAGCAGCGCAGGGTTGCTGCAGAATAAGGAAGGATGAAACAGGACGCAGGCAAACCGGCAGTCCTTTTTTTGATTCGAAGACCCAAAGTGCATCTGGCGGGCATTGACCATCAGGGCATCGTGTTCCTGCAAAAGCAGCCGTTTTCCATTAATATCATAGTACATGCTTCCTTCAAGAATCAAAATCCATTCCAGATCTTCGTGCCAGTGGCAGGGCGCGCTCATGCCGGGATAGTCGGATAGGTGTGCCGTGCGGATATATAGCGGGATTTCTTTTTGCTCGTAAGGGATAATTTCGGAAAAATCCTGCATGCGTTCAATTACCAGCATATCGTTGTTTCCTTTCTGTAAAGATGCGGCTGTTTTCCTTATTAGTGGGTGCGGGATAATGTATCCCGGATGGGTGTGGTGGCGGGGAATGGATGGCTTCCCGGACGTGTGTGGTGGCAGGCAGGGGAAGGATGGCTTCCCGGACGTGTCCGGATCAGCGGAAAGGCGCTGCGGCCCGGCGGCATAGGACTGGGCGGACTGGGGCAACGCTGCGGTGAACTAATCGCTAACTACGACTAAGACAGTCGGCGTGTGGGCCTCCTGTCTAAGTCTCCGTAAGCGCTGGAT
>CANOET010000279.1 GCA_947564835.1 uncultured Eubacterium sp.
CCCAAGGTGTGTCTCCCGGCGCGTCCCCTGGCCACAGCCCGCAGAGTCGTCCGGTCAGCCACATTACCCACAGCCCGCAGAGTCGTCCGGTCAGCCACATTACCCACAGCCCGCAGAGTCGTCCGGTCAGCCACATTACCCTGCCCGCAAAATCGTCCGGTCAGCCACACCCCCTGCCCAATCAATACCTCTCGGGAAACCCAAAAACGCAACAAATGATCAAAAGTTTTCCACCTTCAAGCAACCCACATCCACCCCTGTCAGCTGTCTGCTACGTTCATCCGGCTGCTGCCCGCCGGCGTAAATACAGTACGTCCCTGCGCGCAGTTCCCGCTTCCCTTCCCGGTCATACAGCAAAAACGCTTCCCTTTCCAGATGCACTCTTACTTCCTTGCGCTCACCCGCATCCAAATGCACCTTGCAGATCCCTTTCAGCTGCGGATGCGGTGCATCTTCTCCTGGAGCGCCGACATAAATCTGCACCGTTTCAGTCCCTTCCCGAAGTCCGGTATTTTCCACTTCCACAGACAAGTCCAGCCCGTTTTGAGCGAATCCGCTGTTTTGAAGCAGCCGCAGGTTCTGGTATGTATATGTCGTATAGGACAGCCCGTACCCAAATGGGAACAGCGGTTCGTGTTCCAGATAGCGGTATGTCCTGCCCTTCATGGTGTAATCTGTAAAGTCCGGCAGTTCTTCGCTTGTGCGGTAAAATGTCACCGGAAGCTTTCCCTGGGGATTGACGTCGCCGAACAGCACCCTTGCCATCGCATGGCCTCCTTGTGTACCTGGATACCAGCCCTGCACGATTGCGTCTACGTGCTGCTCTTCCCAGTTGACTGCTATGGCGCTGCCGGTTAGAAGGATGAGGATGACTGGTTTTCCGCTTTCTTTTGCCATGCGGATGACCGGATGCTGGAGTCCTGGCAGATTCAGGTCTGGTTTGTCGCCGCTGCCGTATTCGTTGCCGGCATCGCCTTCTTCTCCTTCCAGTGTCGCATCCAGCCCCATGACGGCAAGGATGACGTCGCTTTCTTCGCAGACGGCCCGGACCTCTGCTGCTCTGTCGTTTGCCTGCGCCAGGCTGCTTGTCCGGTCCTTATACAGATGGCAGCCCATGGAGTACAGCACGCGGATATCCTCTCCCACATAATCCTGAATGCCTTCCAAAATTGTCACATAGCGGGACGCGGTTCCTTCGTAGTTGCCGATCAGTGCATTGCGGTTATTTGCATTTGGGCCGATGACACCGATGGTGCGCAGGTTTTCTTTTTTCAAAGGCAGGATCTGGTCCTGATTTTTTAACAGCACAATGGAGCGTTCCGCCGCCTTGCGGTTTAATCGGCGCATGTCAGGAGAGTCTACCACAGAATAAGGAATCTGATCGTACGGATTCCCGCCTTTTTCTTTTCCGCTTTCATCCAGGACACCCAGCTTCATGCGCGCGCTAAGAAGGGCCGTTACTGCCTCATCCAGCCTCTTTTCCTCTACAAGCCCCTGCTGCACGGCCTGTACCAGAAACTGAAAGGAGGTTCCGCAGTTTAAGTCACAGCCATGGTTCATGGCAAGCGCTGCCGACTCCAGGGGGCCGCTGGTCATTTGATGGCCGTTGTGAATGTCCTGGATCGCCCAGCAGTCTGAGACTACATGCCCCTGAAATCCCCATTCCCCGCGCAGAATTTCCTGCAGCAGATGCCCGCTTGCACAGCATGGCTCTCCGTTTGTACGGTTGTAGGCACCCATAACAGCTTCCACGGCGCCTTCTTTGACACATGCCTCAAAGGCCGGCAGATATGTTTCCCGTAAATCCTGCTCGCTCACTATGGCGTTAAATTCATGCCGCAGGTTTTCCGGTCCGCTGTGTACCGCTAAGTGCTTGGCGCAGGCTGCCGCTTTTAAGTAATTTTCATCATGCCCCTGCAAGCCTTTGATGTAACGCACGCCGAGCCTTCCAGACAGATACGGATCTTCTCCGAACGTCTCGTGGCCGCGGCCCCAGCGCGGGTCCCTGAAAATATTGACATTCGGCGACCAGAACGTCAGCCCTTTGTAAATATCCGAATCCTTATGCTTTTGCTGCATGGCAAATTTCCCCCGCGCTTCCGTGGATACCGCGCAGCCGACCTCCTCCAGCAGCTCTTCATCAAAGGTTGCCGCCAGGCCGATCGCCTGTGGAAATACCGTAGCCGTGCCGGAACGTGCAACACCATGGAGCGCTTCGTTCCACCAGTTATAGGCTTTGATCCCCAGACGCGGAACCGCCGGGGACTCATAAAGCGTCTGCGAGACCTTTTCTTCCAGTGTCATCCGGGAAACAAGCGCAGCAGCCCTTTTCCGGTATTCCGCCAGCTTTTCCTTATTTTGAACTAACTCCATTACCTGTCATTTCCTTTCTGCAAAATTTCACGCTCACAGATCTGAACACCCTGCCATTTTTCTCAGCATGATCATCCGCAGATCTGCATTCCGCTGTGGATTTCAATCAGCTTTTCCTGCAGAATCGGGGCCATCAGCGCCATGGCCGGACTGCCTGTGCAGTGCCCGCTGTAAAACACCGTATCCATACGCGCCAGCTGCTTCGCTGTTTCCTGGATCATTTCCGTCTCTTCCTGCGTATAGGCGCCTTTTTTCATCATATGAAATCCGCTGACCACCGTCTTGGGCTCGTCAGCGAACAATTCCTGATACCTGGACAGGATATTTAAAATCCCATTGTGCGCACATCCGCTGACAAGCGTATGTTCCTGTCCCTGTGCGATTACCAGGCACTGTTCATGTCCAAACGAATCCTGTTTATTTTTACCGTCCACCCTTTTCGACAGCAGGAGGTTACTTTTGGCAAAATATTTCCTGCCCGTAATCTTAGAAAACAAAAACAGCTCCTCATCAATCCGCCAGTCGCCATCCAGAAGATGTACCCGGCTCAGCCCGGTGATTCTTTTATCGATTCCAATATATCGTTCCCCATGATAGTAGTCCTCCGCCGCAGAACGCTGCATATAAATCTCTGCGTCCGGATTCACCTCACGAAATGCCAGGATGCCTCCTGCATGGTCGTAGTGCCCATGGCTTAAGATCAGTGTATCTACTTTTTTCAGATCAATGCCCAGTACTTCTGCGTTTTCTAAAAAAGCATCCGTCGCGCCGGTATCGACGAGCAGACGGTGCTTGTTCGTTTCTATATAGACGGACAGTCCATGCTCCGATCTGCACTGCGGATTACCGCAGGTGTCTTCCATTAAAATTGCCAGTTTCAAATTGAACCATATCCTTTCCTGCCGTTATTTCGTCCCGAAAATCCTGTCCCCGGCATCTCCAAGCCCCGGGCAGATATAAGCATCCTCATTCAGGCAGCGGTCCAGGCACCCGCAATAGATCTGCACGTCCGGATGCGCCTTGTGCAGCCGCTCTACCCCTTCCGGCGCCGCAATAATACACAAAAATTTGATATGCTTTCCACCGTGCTCCTTAATAAAATTCACCGCTGCCTCCGCAGAACCCCCGGTCGCCAGCATCGGGTCCAGCGCCGCGATCGTACGTTCCTCAATCGGGCTTGGCAGCTTGCAATAATACTCCTCCGGCTCATGCGTCTCATGATTGCGGCACAGCCCGATATGCCCGACTTTTGCACTCGGTACCAGTGTCAGTATTCCGTTGACCATCCCAAGGCCGGCCCTTAAGATCGGCACTACCGCCAGTTTTTTGCCGGAAATCATCGGCGACATGCAAGTCTCCATCGGTGTCTCGATCTCTACCGGCTCTACCGGCAGGTCCCGCAGCGCCTCATACCCCATCAGCACCGCGATTTCCTCCACCAGCTTACGAAATTCATTTGTCCCTGTCCGTTTGTCGCGCAGCATGGAAATCTTATGCTGAATTAACGGATGATCCATGTAAAATACGTTCTCCATTCTTCCTTCCTCCTGATCCTAAGATATTTACCATTACCTAATCTTACCATGCCGCTTTTACAGAGTCAAATCATAAATTTACGCAAACGGCATGTCCGGACGCAGCAAAATTTTCCAGTATAAAAACTTCTGATTTGCCAATGCTAAAAATAAGTATACCAGCAGCAGCGCCACCGCATTTTCGTTCCGCAGTGTATCCGCACTTCTGGTATCTGAAAATTTAGAATATGACAGGAGCTGATTCATATGAAAGAGGAAGAAAAACAGCGGCAGCAGCAGGAATACAACGAATATGTCAAGCAGGTGACCCCCACAAGGAACCTCGCATGGGCAATGTGCCGGGCGTTTATTGTCGGCGGGATCATCTGTATCATTGGACAGCTGATCTTAAATACGGCGGCAAATATGGGCCTTGACAAAGATACGGCAGGAAGCTGGTGCAGTCTGAGCCTGATTTTTCTAAGCATTGTACTGACAGGCCTGAATATTTACCCGAGCTTTGCAAAATGGGGCGGTGCGGGCGCACTTGTGCCGATTACCGGGTTTGCAAACAGCGTCGCTGCCCCGGCGATTGAATTTCAAAAGGAGGGGCAGGTCTTCGGGATCGGCGCAAAGATCTTTACAATTGCGGGACCGGTGATTTTGTACGGGATATTTTCCAGCTGGGTGCTGGGGCTCATTTATTGGGCGCTTAAAATATTTGGGGTTTTCTAAAAGCTGGAAAATGATTGTGCAAGGGCTGAAGCAGAATTTCTGCTGATAATGCACAGGCGTTAGTCCCAGGGATATTTGCTTTGCAGATGTCCCTGGGTTTTTTCGTTAGATTTAAGCTCTTTGAAACGATTTTTTGCGCATAGTGGCAAAATCCTGATTCCAGGCGACAGAATTGACATTGTGTTGCGTTTTTTAGTGGCTATGCGGACGCCGGCTTCCATGCAACGCAGATTCAGGTGTTGTAAAGCCTGCCAATAACCAGATTCTGTGGGCTGTGGCCAGGGGACGCGCCGGGAGACACACCTTGGAAGGACGTTGAAGGGGCGCTT
>CANOET010000280.1 GCA_947564835.1 uncultured Eubacterium sp.
CCTGGCTAACCAGAATCTTTCGGGAAAGCCCTCAAAATGCAACACAATGTCAATTTTGTCTCCTGGAATTAAAATTTTGCCAAAATCAGCACTGCTTTTTTCATCAACTCTAACCTCATTGAATAACTTTATTACAAAGTTCCCCGATACACTGGAAAGCTAGTACTGCATTGCCAAGTTACTTCTGCGTTTTCTTTCTGATAAGCATGAAAATCAGCATGACCGCTGTCCCTAATGCAAGATAAACTGCCGCATACAAGACAAATGCTGTTTCCCCCATATCAAAGAATATCCATGTACCTACGAGGAACAGCACAGCCGAAATAACCGGAAGGCTCCATAAACGCCGAAAGTCCCTTCCCGCAAATGCTCCGATTATCACGGAATATAATGGATTAACTGCAAAAAACAGAAGAAAACATACCGCCATTCCTGCATCGCCTTTTACGAAAGTAACCGCAAGCCACGGAAACACCAGCATAACTACCGCCGAAACCGCCATCCATAAAATAGTGTTCTTTTTCATATGATACCTCTTCCAAAAACTGTTTTCATTATTCTCCAATCTACTGGAAAACCAGGGATACCTGCCCTCTGTGGCCATACCGCAGATACCCGTCTCCATTTCCAAGCGTTTATTTGCAAAAATGAATAAACCTGCTTCTAATTGCTTTCCTGTTTTGCCACATCATTCATAACTTTCCCGATATCCCCATCCAAACATATGGACTGCTTTTCAATATCCTTCGGGCAAACAGCCTCCCCATAATTGATACAGGCATACACAGCCTTCGGATTCGCCGCCGTCATCTGCCAAAACGGATATTTAATGATGACCGGGGTATTTCCTCCCACCCCAAGCTCCAAAAACAGAATACGCGTCTCCTTATGCCGGCGGATAAAATCATCATACCGCCCTGATGCCGCATACCAGCCTTCGTCCTGCACAAAAGTACCGTCACAGCGCAGGTTCATTGTCATAGGCGCACCGCAGACAGGACATTTCGGTATCAGCTCCGACGGGATTTTCATATTCTTCTGCTCTGAAATCATCTTCCGTACCGCATCCTCATTATCATACGTCTTCTGATGGCACGGTTTGGAACACTGCCACAGCCCATAATCCCCCTGAGTATAAAACAGCCGTTTTTTATCAAAGCCCGCTTTCTGGAACTGGTGGTCTACATTCGTTGTCAGCACAAAATAGTCCTTATCTTTAACCATCTTATACACATTAGGATAAACCGGCTCCGGGGCATCCACATAACGGTTATAATAAATATGCCTGCTCCACCATGCCCAATATTCCTCCAGATCAGGGTACGGATAAAACCCTCCCGAATACATGTCCCGTATATGGTATTTCGCTATGAAATCCCCAAAATACTTTTCAAAACGCTCCCCGGAATAAGTAAGCCCTGCCGAAGTGGATAAACCGGAACCCGCACCTACCACAACAGCATCCGCCTCTTTTATCGCCTCTGCAAGCCTCCCTATGCCCTCAGAGTAATTTTCTGTAGATTTCTTTGTCCAGATCCTTGAAAACATTAAAAACCACCTTCTTTACACTTGTTTCCTGCACCATAAATTCCTTAACCGTGCTTACCGCAATCTGCGCCGCCCTGTCATTCGGGAAATGAAACTCCCCGGTAGAAATACAGCAGAACGCCACACTCTTCAGGCCGTTTTCTGCCGCTAACTCCAGGCAGGAACGGTAACACCCTGCCAACAGTTCACAGTCCGTCTTTGTGGGAGAACCGCTGATGATCGGCCCCACCGTATGCAGGATATACCTGCATGGAAGGTTATAGGCTTTCGTTATCTTCGCCTTCCCCGTTTCTTCCTCATGCCCCTGCATCTGCATTATTTCCGCACAATCCATGCGCAGCTGTATGCCGCAGAAAGAATGGATGCAGTTATCAATGCACCTATGGTTCGGCACATAACATCCCGTCATGCCGCTGTTTGCCGCATTCACAATAGCATCACAGCGCAGTGTGGTGATATCCCCCTGCCACAGATAGAAACCTTCCGATACCGGGCTTAAGCCATCCAGTTCCGTAATCCCTTTCGCAGCCGTTTCCGCCTGCAGATATTCATCCTGCACTTTGAGGAACTTCCTACTAATCTTCCGGGGAAGCCGAACATTCATCAACCCCCGAAGAAGTTGCCTTTGCTCCCCCTCCCCTGCCGGGATCTCCATATCCCGGTACTGTTCATTTTCCTGCAGAAGTTCCCGTATCAAAAACTTCCTCCGTTCATCCTGATCCATTCCTAACTCCTTTTCTCAATCACCTGCAGAGCTTATGTAAGTCCACTTCACATCGTCTCTCTGCCGAAGTTTGTAAATGTCTTCGTTACAACAAGAGACTAACACACATTCATTGTAATGTCAATGGTTACAATAAAATTTTTTAAAAAAATTTTGAGGCTTTGAAAAAATACTCCAAAGCCCCAATTCCACTTACTCCAGATCAATAAATTTCTTTGTATCCTTCCTGATATCTTCCAATGTGACGGAGGACAACTCGGTTTCCATGGCCTTTTGCACCCGCATCAGCTTATCATCCAAAACAGCATGGATATTTCTCCCCACCGGACAGTCTGTATTCGGGATGTAACATATCCTTTCCTTTCATTTCGCTTTTACCGTAAGCTTGCAGGATACGCTCTTTCCGCCTGCTTCTGCCCGGATCGTCGTCGTCCCGGCTGCTTTTGCGGTTACTTTGCCTTTGCCTGTCACTGCTGCTACAGCTTTGTCACTGGAAGTCCATGTAATATCGCCTTTCAGCCCATAAGCTTTCGCCTGGAACGTAAAAGCTTCTCCAACGGCCATCTGCTTTTTGGAAGCTGTCAGCTTCACAGTCGGATTTTTCACAGTTACTTTGATTTTCAGCTTATAAACCGTATCATTCTGTGTCACCTTTGCGGTAATGGTCGCTGTCCCTGCTGCCTTTGCGGTTACTTTCCCCTTCTGGTTCACAGCCGCGACCTTCTTATTGCTGGTACTGTAAACAACCTTCGCGTCTGCCGCAAGCGCTTTGATCTTTAAGTTAAATTTCTGGCCAATATAAGCCGTTTTCTTTTCTGCCATACCCGGAACTTCTGCCGGCTTCGCTGCTTCGACAAAACGCGGCGCGGCATCGACTGTAAGCGGCCCCTGCTTCCCTAATTCCGTCACCTTCTCAATCAGGGAAATATTGTCTGCTACATTTGTATTGACAGAGGATACCCTGTCTTCTACGAATGCGGAATATTTGTTTCCGCCAGTCGCCAGATATTCATTGGTGACAAGTGTATAAGTCTTCTCCAAATCAATCGGTGTACCGTCAGCCAGGCATACATCAAATACCTGTGCGTCTTCCGGCAGGCTTAAGTCATACTTCGCCGTCAGGCCGGACATCTGCATATTGGAAGAATCATTGCCGACCACCTGCTCTAACAGCTTTACAATCTGGCTGCCTTTCATCTCAATTTTATAGATCAGGTTGCCGAACGGCGCTACGGTATAGATATCGTTAACGGTCAGCTTTTTCGCCTCAAAATTGGTCCGGATGCCGCCGTCGTTGCAAAACGCAAAATCTACGCCCTCCCCATAACGCATCATATCCGTAATCCAGTTGCCCATCACAGAAGTAAGCGTACCGTCTATCAGCGTCCTGTCCAATGCGACCGGAAGCTCAGCGATTTCCTGGTTTAAAAGAGGCGCAACCTCATCAACAGCCGTATTGGAAATCTGCAGGATCTGTTCATCAAAATCTGCCTTGTTTGCTTCGGTATATTTCAGTTTGTCCGCATTTTCATAAATATCAATATACTCCGGCGTTGTCACGGATACTTTGTTGTCCGCGCTGATTGTCATCGTTGCCGTTGCAAATCCCCTTGCTTCCCGGTTACCCTGGCCGTAAGGAATGCCGTTGCTTCCGGTTCCGACCTTGATCTGATGGGAATGCCCGCCGAATAATACATCGATATTGCCGGCTTCGAATTTTTCTACCGCTTCCTGTGCGTCATCATGTGCTAATACGATCACCGCATCCGCTTCCCCTTTGGCTTTTAAATCTTTTGCCAGGTCATTCACCAAGGACGCGTCTTCACTGATCGTATACGGAGCAATCCGTTCTGCCATAATATCCGCCGAATACTCATCTGCCCAGCCGATTACTGCGATTTTCTTTCCGCCGCGTTCGATTACCGTATACGGTTTCGCAAAATCTACCAGATTTCCGGTATCTTTTAGAAAAATATTGCAGGCAAGCATCGGAATCTGGCTGTCCGCTAATGTTGCCTGATTGGTCGTTACCTTTTCGATACCCCAGTCAAACTCATGGTTGCCGACTGCGGATGCGTCGAATTTCATAGCATTCAGCGTCTGGATCAGATATTTTCCAAACGAAAGGTTTGATAACGGCGTCCCCTGGAACGTGTCCCCGCCGTTTAAAACGATGGTATCGCCTTTCGCACGGTAATCCTCAAACAGCTTTGCCATATACGCCATACGGTACTGGTATTCAGCCTTGTCACTGCCTGGCGTCTCCACCAGATGTCCGTGGATATCTGTTGTTTCCAGCAAGGTAATGACAACATCCCCCTCTGCCGCCTGCGCCTGAACCGGCAGCATTCCTGCCATGGCAAGCGTCAGTGCAAGCGCCAGGAATACAGACAGCAGCTTCTTCATTTTTTGTAACATAAATTCCCTCCCTTTCTTTGTTTTGATGGATTTGGTTCTTTTTGACAATGATTTTTCCATTGTGTTCCTTATATTACATGAAATTCCACTAAAAAGCAAGGGTATTTGCATTCTTTTTTTATGAATTTTTAAGCACATAAAAAACCGTTTCTTGCGCAAAATAGTAAAAGTTTAATTTCGGGCGACAGAATTTACATTGTGTTGCGTTTTTGAATGGCTATGCGGACGCCGAATGAGGGGGAAAGGGC
>CANOET010000281.1 GCA_947564835.1 uncultured Eubacterium sp.
TTTTCCCGTAAAATGGGAGGTTTTTTTGCGAAAAATTTTTAATCGTCAGTGCTGTATTACAATCGACTGTATCATGAAAAAGGGATACAGGAAGATCCGGGAACGACTGGGCGCAGTCTGTACCTGATTCTTTCTGACCGCTATGAGACTTTTTGTGAATGTCCGGCCTCTGTGCAGGGAGAACGGAAAATGAATGCAGATATTGTACAGCAGGCCCTTGCTTACAGTGCTTATCATTTTTTTGCACCTGTTTTTGTGCATGATAGGGAATGTCCGGATTTTTCTCTGATGCAGGGAAATACCGAATACCGGATACAGCATATTTTATCTGCGCGTTTTTATAAAGAAGCAGAAAGATGCAGTGATTCGATTCTTGTATTTGATAAACAACTGTTGGATATACCGTGCAGGCATCAGGACAGCTGTATTTTTAATGCAGATTGGAAAGAAATAAGCCACTTATCGGAAGATATCATACGTCTGTTTGAAAAAACAGACCGGATTCATCTGAACCTGTTACATATGGAAGAGGAAGACAAAATTGAATTATATAAGGAAGAACTGCAAAAGATCAGTGAATATCTGTATACATCTTGGACAAAGTCAGGAAATCAGAAAGAGTTTAATAAGATTACAGATGTATTGTTTTGTGAAAAGCCAGAGTATTGTAACGCAGGAGAAAAGTTGTTTGCAGTATCTTGGGACGGTGGCATCTATACATGTCCGGCGGCTTATGCAAAAGGAGATCAGCCGGTGGGAAGCATCAGGAGCCGGAATATGCCGGCAGCATTGAACCAGAGGCTATATACACTGGACTATGCGCCGTTATGCAGGAGTTGTCCGGCAACGCATTGTGTGCGCTGCGCTGTGGCAAATTTGCAAAAAACCGGAGAAGTCAATGTGCCTGCACGTCACAAATGCCTGGTGTCCATGGCAGAATATGAGATATCCCGTCAGTTTTTGGAAAAGTTAAAAAAAGAAGCGGGGACGGATTATCTGCCATACCGGGAACTGGCGGAGTTCCCTTATGCTACACCATACGAATACTTTGTAAGAAACGAAAAAATTGGTTACAAAATGAAAAGGAGTAAATAATATGGATCAGTTCAAAATTACAGTAGATCAGACAGATGCACACAGATTAGAAGATTTGACAAATAAACGGAATGCATTGCAAAATCTGATTCTGATCAGTCAAAACAATCCGCTTGTCCGCAACGAAGAATTATATCAGAAATTTCTCAAGGACTATGAATGTACATTGACCGGACTTGACAGGCAGTGGGACAGTCTTAGGGAGAAATATGGATTGGATGCGTCCTGTGATCTGTACATAGACTTTCAAACGGGAATCGTAACAAATGTAAAAGAAAAAATTTAATATGATATTTGGCATATGCAAAAAATACAAGACAAAAGCAAGAGAGGGGGAGGCAGTAAGTTGGGATCCATGGAAATAAAGAGAAGGTCTTTTCAATATTTGAAAGGATATGCCGGTGTGATTATTTTTCTGGTTATCTGCGTAGCTGCCTCCACTGTTTTCAGCAGCATAACACCTGTTTTTTACGGGCAGCTGATTGACCGGATGACCATGGGCAGACAGAAGGATTTTGCAGCATTATTATTTTTATATGCTGCACTGTTATTTGCATCTTCTGCGATTACAGCGCTGGAAGAATATTTTACGGAACAGGCAGGCAATAAAATCTATAAAGAACAGCAGCGGCATTTATTTTCCGGAATGCTGCATGCGTCATATGAAGAAATCGAAAAGCTGGAAATCGGGGAGCTGATGGCATATTTGTCTGCAGATGTCGGAACTGTGGTGCAGTATGATATTTCATTGGTTACATCTGTTCTTTTCCTAGCCCTTAATTTTATCATCCCGCTTTGCTTTATTTTCCGGATTAACGGAAAACTGTCTTTTTATGCACTGCTGTTCATTCCGCTGACATTCCTTATTTATCAGGTGTTTAAATCTAAAAAGAAAGAACTGCAGAAAAAATATCAGGAAACACAGGATTCCTATAGCTCTTTTACAATTAATATTCTGCAGAATATTCCATCTATAAAATCTTATCAGGTTGAGCGCCACATAAAACGTCAGCATACAGAACTGGTAAATAAAATCTATCAGTTGGAAAAAAAGCGCGGACTTTTAGAAAGTGCGGTTGATTTTTTAAACAATATGAATAACCTGATTTTTCAGATTTCTTTTTTGCTGTTTTCCTATATCCTGATTGTAAACGGAGAATTGACACTCGGGAATATGGTGGCCCTCGGAATGTATATCAATAAAATATTCTTGAGTGTGCAGATGATGCAGAAAATACAACTGGATGAGCAGAATGTGGCAGTATCGTTAAACCGCCTGGACAGGCTTAAGAACCTGCCTGATGAGGAGCAGGCAGATTTGCAAAGAGAAAGGGTGCAGGCAAATGACTGTGAAATGTATACGGCGCAGGAGGATGTGAAGGACAGCAGCCATCAGAAAGTGTCAGTGAGAGGGCTCTGTTTTGGTTATTCTGGGAAGGGCAGGATACTGAAACATTTATCCATGCAGGTGAGCGGACCTGGATTATATTCGATTGTGGGAAGAAACGGCTGCGGCAAATCCACCTTGTTTAAGATTTTGCTGTGTTTTTACATGCCGCAGGAGGGCAAAATTTCTGTAAACGGACATTGCTACGGAAAAACACCGGTAAGTTTCATCCGCAGCCAAATGACTTACATTCAGAAAGATCCATTTATCCTTAGAGATTCTCTGTTGGAAAATATCCGCTTGTATAGCGATGTTCCGGCTACAGAGATTGTTAAGTATTGTGAAATGGCCGGGCTGTCGGAAGATATTGCAAGGCTGCCGGACGGGATCTATACGAAGATTACAGAACAGGGGCTGTCAAGCGGACAGAGACAGAAGCTGAGCTTCGCGCGCGCACTGGCGCACCGGTCATCCGTTATGCTGTTTGATGAAATCACTTCAGATCTTGACGGGGCATCGGAAAAGAGATTGACGCAGCTGCTGAAGGAACTGTCTGAAACGGTGATTGTGCTGTCAGTTAGTCATAGGATGCAGACAGTTGTGATGAGTGACCGGATTTTTGTGCTGGAAGGAGGGAGATTTATAGCAGAAGGGAATTTTAGGGAGCTGAAGCAGGAATGCAGGGTGTTTTCTGAATTATTTTAGGCGTGTAAGAATGATATTTATTCTAAATAGTATAGGCGCGTAAGAATGAATTTCATTTTAATATTGACACTACTACAAAAATGTAGTAGGATAGTAGAAATGAAAATTAGATTACGTCGGATCCGATATGAATCGGATGGTATTTGAAAGACTTTAAGAAATAAAAATGAGGAGAACTTATGAACTGTTTGCTGACGATGTCAATAATGGGAAGTGTTCTGTTTTTGCTGCTGGCTGTTACAGAATTTTTCCGGCCGGAAATGTTCAGCCGGAAATACAGATATGGGATGCTAAAGACAGGATTAGCTCTTTTGATTGTACCGCTGCCGTTGTTCTGGGATAATGTGCAGGAGATTTTGCTGGATCTGAATTTTGTGCAGAAAGAATCTTTTGTTTTTAGAGGGATGGAACCGATGGTTTTGTATGTGCAGGGAGTAGCATACGAAAATATGGCATACAAGAAAGATGTTTTTATCAGGAATATCTGCTTTGGAATTGCAACTGTATCTTTTCTGTATCACGCCAGCCAGTATCTTAGGTCTAAGAAGCAGGTCAGGAATACATTTCAGCCTTGTGTGGATGCAGAGATTTTAGAGCTGATGCAGGCACAGAAGCAAAAAATGAAGATCCGGAGAAATGTATGTATCTATACAGCGGATTTTAGCATTTCCCCATTTACAATTGGCATTTTCAAACCAATGATTGTAGTGCCGCGTTATATGAAAAAAGATCAGTTGGAGATGGCGCTCTGCCATGAACTATGCCATATCAAAAGCTGTGATGGATTGGTGAAATTGTTGTATCATGTATTGAAGGATTTATACTGGTATCAGCCTGTGATCTGTTTGATCGGCAATTACTTGGATCGTGCATCTGAACTGGCGTGTGATGAGCAGGCAACGAAATATATGGACAAAGATGAAAGGAAAAGATACAGCGATATGCTGATTCAGATTGCAAGCGGCGATATGATTTGTGTGGATGGGTGTATGGATACATTGAACAGTGATAAGCAGACGATGAAAGAAAGGATTTATTTTATAATGAAAGGAAAAAGAAAAGTATCTGTATTTGCGGCATTTTTATCAGTGGTGATCATTGGCTGCAGTACTTCAACTGTTTTTGCCTATAAACCAGTAAATATTCTCAGAGAATCTGTGTGTTTGGAAGAATCACTTGGCCTTATAGAGGAAGGAGAAGCAATTATTTTTAGTACAGATGAAGATTCTCCTTTATTTTATGATACGGGACAAGAGGTCGTTGTGTATGATTTTCAATTCCAAGATACAGATGGAAATATATATCCTTTGAAGCAAGAAGCAGGTGAAAGAAAAAAATGCACGCATACATATAAGAATGGTGAAATTCAGAAACATTTAAAAAATTCAAGCGGAGGCTGTGTGATGAATACATATTCCGCTAAAGTATGTATAAAATGCGGTGTAACCAGTCAGATGGTATTGATCAATTCTGTCTCTTATTTAAAATGTATTCATTGAAAAATTTTAAGAAAAGAAAGTCGTATGCGGGGTTCAAATGAACCCCGCATTGTTGACACAGGATATTAGGATTTAAAATTTTTATGGAAGCCCGAAATTCTAGTTTTGCATGCAGCTCAGGCCCTTTCCTCTCATCCGGCTGCTTTTCACCGGCTTTCCATGAATCGCAAATGCAGGTGCTGTAAAGCCTGCCAATAACCAGACTCTGCGGGCTGCGGCCAGGGGACGCGCCGGGAGACACACC
>CANOET010000282.1 GCA_947564835.1 uncultured Eubacterium sp.
TAAACATTCTTCCAACGTCGCCGGAAGCCAGGCCCTTTCCCCCTCATCCGGCTGGCTTTCACAGGCTCTACACGAAATACAAATTCAGGTGTTGTAAACCCGCAGAGGCGTCCGGCTAGCCTATTAATTAAAGTCCACCACCGCCTCCCCCTGAATCAAATACAGCATCGCATCTTTCCATACCCCCGCCGGATAAGTCCCTCCATACAAGCTGTCCAGCGTCTTTGGCGTATCATACCCGACCCACACCGTCACCGTATAATAAGGCGTCACTCCGCAGAACCACCCATCCTTGCTCCCATTCGTAGTCCCCGTTTTCCCGGCAGCCGGCATATCCGCGGCTTCGCTCCACTTCATACTCTTGGCGGTTCCGACGGTCAGCACACCTTTTAAAATATCGAGCATCTGGGAGGATGCTTCTGCGCTGTAGACACGTCTTGGCTTTTCTTCCTTGAACAGCTCCTTTCCGTTGCTGTCTTTTAAGGAAACCAGACATGACGGGCTGCGGTATTCGCCCTGGTTGACGAGTGTTGCGTAGCCGCTGGCCATCTGCACCGTCGTTGCGCCGTAGGTCAGGCCGCCCAGCGCGGCTGACAGTGTCTCATCCTGCGGGACGATGCGGTCAAATTTCATATCGGTAATATATTCCAACCCATTTGACGGCTTGATGTCGTAAAAGACGGAGTATGCCACCCCGTTTTTGCTTTGCTCTACGGCGCTGCGCAGCGGCATCGCGGTTCCGCGCAGGCTGGAGATATCTACGCCTGGCTGCTGCGCGGTCTTTACATCGATATCGTATACGGTCGTTTCCGGCGTATAACCGTACATCAGAGCCGGGGTATAAACAGCCAGCGGCTTGAAGGAGCTTCCCGGCTGGCGGTAGCTCTGGTAGGCACGATTGAGGCTGTAGACGTTATTCAGATTTTCCTGGGAACGTCCGCCGGCCAGTGCAATGACTTTGCCTGTCGTATTGTCGATCGCTGTGACGGCGCCCTGCAGCTCGTAGACGTTTGTCTGCGGATCGGTCTGCGTGGCAAAGGCCAGGTTGTTGTCCAGCGCCTGCTGCAAAGCGCCCTGTGCGTCGGCCTGCAGGCTGGTCGTTACTGTATAGCCTTTGGCATACAGGTTGGATTTTTCCAGGTTGTAGGCAGTTTCGTAGGATTCCTGGTATTCTTTGTAGTCGGCGTCATTTTGGAATTGGTAGCGGAACTCAAAGCCGTGCAGCTGCATCAGATATTCTACGGCACAGTATACGGCATATGTCGTTTCGTAATTATTAAATTCCGACACCTGCTTTTCTACCTTGATTTTTTCTGTGCATGCTTCCTGGTAAGCGCTTTTGGATATATATCCTTCTTCATACATATCTTTTAAAATCTTGTCCCTGCGTTCTAAAGCGCGCTCCGGGTGTTTGTATGGATTAAAGTATTCCGGGCGGTTGGGGATCGCGCACAAGTAGGCGATCTGGGAAAGAGACAGCTTAGATGCATTTTTTCCGAAAAAGGCACGGGAGGCGGCTTCCAGACCGTATATCCCGTTGCTGAAGCAGGCGGTGTTGATATAGAACTCCATAATCTGCTCTTTGCTGTACTTGCGCGTCAGCCGGATCGAGACCATCATTTCTTTGATTTTACGTATGATGGAACGTTCCCTGGTCAGATAAATGGTGCGGGAAAGCTGCTGCGTGATCGTACTGGCGCCTGCCATATTATCCCCTCTGGAAGTGATAAAATCCACGGCTACACGCATAATGCCTTTCACATCAATCCCGATATTCCTCCAGTAGCTGCGGTCTTCAATCGCCACAAAAGCATTTACGGCGAATTTGGGGATTTCTTCATATTTTAAATAGCTGGATTTTCCGTTTCCTGAAGACAGTTCCGCAAGCTGCGAGCCGTCTGCCCCATAGATATAAGTGACCTCGTCCATGCGGAAATCCTCCGCCTTGCTGCCTGCTATGATTTCATCTGCTTCCTGTGCAAAGGAACGGTAATCATCCCCATATTTTACAAACAGGACGACGGATACGGCCGCAGTCAGAATCAGCCCGGCCAGTATGATCCATTTGAGCGCATGGCCTATATAATAGAAGAAATCACAGAAAAAAGCCCCGACAAGCTGAAATCCGTATCCTCTTGCTGCTGTCTCCCCTGCCCTTTGATGCGCTTTTTTTACCTGTGCCAGCATGGACTGGCGCTTCTGTTTTTCTTTCTTTTTTCCCATATCGCGACTCCCTACTGCAGCAGCCTTGCAATCTCTTCTTTGTAAGGCGGATATTTGATCTTTTTGTCATTCGGATCTGTCAGATACGGTGTTTCCAGTATTTTAGGGACCTCCAAAAAGTCCGGATGGTGGACGACCGCATAAAGGGCATCAAATCCAATCTCTCCGTCCCCGATATTGGCATGCCTGTCCTTGGCCGCGCCGCGTACATTCTTGCTGTCATTCATATGAAACACCGCAATCTGGTCCTTTCCGATGACCTGGTCAAAATGCCTGACCACACCGTCAAAATCATTTACGATATCATATCCGCTGTCATGCGTATGGCAAGTGTCAAAACAGACACGCAGCTTTTCCGAATGCACCACGCCGTCATAAATTGCGGCAAGCTCTTCAAACGTCCTTCCAATCTCCGTACCTTTCCCCGCCATCGTCTCCAGCGCGACCAGACACGGGCTGTCCGCCGTCAGCACTTCATTCAGGCCCTTGATAATCTGCGCCGTCCCCGCTTCCACCCCGGCCCCTACATGGGCGCCCGGATGCAGCACTAACAGATTGCTGCCCATAGCTGCCGTCCGTTCCATCTCTTTTGCCAAAAACTCCACCGCAATGGAAAACGTCTCCGGTTTTACCGAATTGCCCAGATTAATAATATACGGAGCATGTACAATAAAACTTTCGATCCCGTGTTCTTTCATATATAAATGCGCTGCTTCGATATTCAGCTCGCTGATCTCCTTACGCCTCGTATTCTGCGGCGCCCCGGTATATACCATAAACGTATTCGCGCCATAGCTAACCGCTTCTTTTACCGAATTTAAAAACATATCTTTTCCGCTCATGCCCACATGGCAGCCTAATTTCAGCATTCTTTTCCCCTCCTTTTTCCTAACAAATCACCCAGGCATACTGTTCCAAACAGCTTTTCTTCTGCAAACGCATGTTCCTGTGTCTTTTCATCCAGCACAGCGCCGTTAAACAGCCGCACCGGAAACAGAATCAGCTGCCTGACCCCTTGATTGACATTGACGCACGTCAGCAGGTCATCCTCCTCATCATGCACACGCGCCAGCACATAATAATGCATTTCCTGCCCTTTTACATAATAATGCGCCAGCACCGGAATCCGCCTTACCTCTTCATCCTCCCAGTCAATCTCATAGTCTTTCATATGCCTCTCAAAAACAGCATCCACTGCTTCCGCATCCGCCTGTTCAAAACGGGCAAGTTCTGTTTCTGTAATTAATTCTTCCATTCTTTTTCTCCTAATATACTATAATTTACATATCTTTATTACGATATTCTACGAAACAGTATAACGAAACCTGCCTTTTTTTACAACAAAAAATGAAATATACGGTACACTATTTGTTATAGTACGGTACACTGTTATCATATTTCGCTACCAGTCACACATTTGCGATCTAATCATGCATCGCCTATTAACATCTTTTGAGATAATTAATCATTTACTACAATAGATCTATCATACATTTGAGGAGACAGGAACAATACAATGAAAGAAGAATACGTATTGAAAAAAGTAACGCAGCTCCTTCAAGAGCGCAACTGGACACTTTACCGGCTGGCAAAAGAATCGGAAATCAGCTATTCTACCTTAAGCAATACATTTCACCGCAATAACGTACCTTCCGTATCCACACTGATGCGGATCTGCGATGGCTTCGGCATTACGTTATCAGAATTTTTTGATGAAGGAGGCATTACAGTAAAGCAGCTGACTTCCTCTGACCAGAAACTGCTTACAGACTTCCACAGCCTGCCAAGATCCGACAAAAATCTGGTAAATGCCTATATGCAGGGGCTGTTAAAAGTCGCTTCTGTCATAGACACACAAGAAGACACACCGTCAGACACAGATCCGGAATAATTCCCGTATATCCGCAGACAACGGGAAGGCCTGCCAGGCTGACGCCGCAGACAGCGGGAAGACCTGCCAGGCTGACGCCGCAGACAACCGGAAGGCCTGCCAGGCTGATGCTGCAGACAACCGGAAGGCCGCCAGGCTGACACCGCAGACAACCGTGCTATCAGACAGTAAAGCCGGGAATCCCGTCAGATTCCCGGCGATTTGTGCTGCTCCAGGATAACCGGATACAGCCCCGCTGCCGCTTATGCGGCAGGCGCTGAGTACCTATCAGCCGTTATTCTGGCTCTGCCTGTGTAGCAAGCGTTAATCTTCCACCAGAGGAACATCTCCCGCTGTCTCATCGTTGATCACATAATATGCTTTATTATCCTCTGGTTTTACATAGATTTTGATCTCCCGCAGTTCTTCCCCGCTGCCGTTCTCCTTCCAGTTTTGCCTTACTCTATCGGAAATGGCTGTCATTGACACTTCATTTTCGCCAAACTGCAGCACAATATCTTCGGTTGGCTCTGTGACCGGCTGCGGAACTGTCTTAACTTCCGGAATGATCATATTTGTTTTTACAGGTGGCCTTTTGGATTTTTTCATTTCGTTATCCTCCTTATTGATTGCTTTCCATTACTATAACCTTTTTCCATGGAATAGTCAAATTTAATTCAGATGAGAACACCCGATCTGTTTTATGCTGTAATTTGTATCAGAATTGTCATTGTGCAGGGTTCCTAACCTGGATGAAGCAGAAAAGAGACACTTTTGACATTGTGTTGCGTTTTTTGGCTTCCCGATAGATCTTGATTGGCCA
>CANOET010000283.1 GCA_947564835.1 uncultured Eubacterium sp.
ATGCCTAGGGATTCTTAACATTCTGGAATAGGAGCCGGAAGCCAGGCCATTTCCCACTCACCCGGCGTCCGCACAGCCAATAAAAAACGCAACACAATGTCAACTCTGTTTCTCAGTGTAAATTTAACACACCATCTGTACGATATCTACCGCAAAATAACCAAAGGAAGTTTCCTTAATATATAATGGCATTGTGTCTGCGGTTGTGGTAAAATGATGGCATTGCAAACTTAAACGATTTAAAGCGGATTCGGGTGACAATGATCATGGGAAGCATGTTTGGAAAATACTTTTATGGATACAAAATGCAGCACGGGCGGATCGGAACATGGATAACGGAACCGGATCACATACGAACCATAAGGAGGCGGCACAGATGAACAGTTTCAAAAAGCGGATCCATCCGGAACTTGCCGGGCGGTTTTACAGTGTATGGAGGCTCAGCGTTCCGGCCATTCTGACACAAATCACATCCATTGTAATGCAATATATTGATTCTGCCATGGTGGGCCGCCTGGGCCCGGACGCGTCTGCTGCCATCGGGCTGGTAGCCAGCAGTACCTGGCTGATGAACAGCTTTATTTTGGGAGTATCAGCGGGATTTTCCGTACAGATAGCCCATCAGATCGGTGCAGGGGCATATGAACAGGCAAGGAAAGTGCTAAAGCATGGGTTGGTGTCCGGATTGGCGGTTGCGGCGCTGCTTCTTTGCACGGGTGTAAAATTAAGCGGATATCTGCCGTATTGGCTGGGAGGAGAGGGGGAAATTGTTGCGGATGCTTCTTCTTATTTTCTGATCTTTGCACTTGCGTATCCGTTTATGCTGATGAATTCTCTGGCCTCCGCCTGCCTGCAGTGCAGTGGAAATATGGTGACACCCAGTGTGCTGAATGCATCGATGTGTGTCCTGGATGTAATTTTTAATATGGTGTTTATACCGCGTTTTGGGGTGATGGGGGCAGGGATCGGAACCGGCCTGGCGGGGGCTGTTATTTCTTTGGCTATGCTGTGGTGCTGCTGTGTCCGTTCCGAAGAACTGCGTCTGAACTGGCGGGAGCCTTGTCCGCTGGACCGGAAGATTCTGGGAAGGGCATTAAAGATCGGGTTGCCGGTGACAGGACAGGAATTTGCCATGTGCGGCGCGATGGTAGCTTCTACCCGTATTATTGCGCCGCTTGGAACGGCAGCAATAGCAGCCAATTCTTTTGCGGTTACGGTTGAAGGATTGTGTTATATGCCGGGATATGGGATCGGAAATGCCGCAACCGCGCTGGTAGGGCGCAATATAGGGGCGGGTAAGTATAAGCTGGCAAAACAGTATGGAAATATTTCCCTGTTTTTGGGGGTGCTGCTGATGACGGTAACGGGTGCTTTTATGTGGCTGGCCTGCCCGCAGGTGTTCCGTATGCTTACGCCGTCCGTACATGTGCAGGAGCTGGCGGCAGAGGTACTCCGTGTGGAACTGCTGGCAGAACCGCTGTTTGCTGTTTCCATCGTAGCTTCCGGTGTGCTGCGCGGCGCAGAAGATACATTGGTTCCCGGTATCTTGAATCTGCTGAGTATCTGGGTAGTGCGTATTGGTTTATCTTTGCTGCTGGTGGGCCGTTTGGGATTACATGGCATGTGGATTGCAATGGCAGCAGAACTTTGTGTCAGGGGGACGCTTCTTTTTATCAGGCAGCAAAGCTTCTGGCGCAAAATGGCAAAACAAGAATTGCCTTTTTGAAATAAATAAAATATTCCCTTGACAAAGGTTGACTATCGTGATAGTATACATATGAAAACACTATTGCAATAGTCATTTTCCGAGGAGGTTAAGTTATGGAACTCAAGTTATTCGATTCAGAGCTGAAAGTGATGGAGACATTGTGGAAAGCAGGCGGTGACCTTCCGGCAGGCCAGATTGTAAAGATCCTGCAGGAAGAAACTGGCTGGAACCGCAATACGACGTACACGGTGATCAAAAAATGCATTGCGAAAGGGGCAATCAGGCGCAGCGATCCGAAATTCCAGTGCCACGCGCTGATAACGAGAAAGCAAGTGCAAAGCTATGAGACAGGCGAACTGATCGACAAGATGTTTGACGGTTCCAGGCAGAAGTTTTTTGCGGCGTTTTTAGCGGACGGGGAGCTGACAGATGAGGAAATCCTGCAGCTGAAAGAAATGGTTTCCGGGCTGGAAAAGTGAGGTTAGTTGTATGAGGTTGTTGGAAATGAGTTTTTCTGCGGGCGTGCTGATTCTGTTGGTTGCGTTTTTTGGCAGAAGCAGATTTTGGAAATTGTCCAGGCGGGCAGTGATGCTGCTGTGGATGGTTGTGCTGGCAAGGCTGCTGCTGCCGGGCAGCCTGCCGATACAAAGGGGGATCGCAGTCCCGGTGTACAGCCTTCTGCAGCGGATATACAGCCTGTGTCCGGCTGGGATGGGACATACCGTCAGCAGGGGTTCTGCCAGTGGGATGCCGCAAGCGGCTTCTTGCGGCCAGACAGGCTTTTTGCGGGTAAATCTGCTGCAGGCGGCAGGCTGGATCTGGCTTGTTGGTATGTGCGGCGCTGGTGTCTGTTTTTTCTATTCTTATTGGAAAGAGTATCAGCTGCTGGCGCAGGCCCTTGTGCTGGAAAGCGCTGCGCTGCAGGGCGCCGGGCTGGAAGACTCTGTGACACGATGCGCCGGGCTGGAAGACTCTGTGACACGATGCGCCGGCCAGGGTGGAGCCGGGGATGCCGCGCGGCAAAAATCGGATGAAATCCGGGAGTGCTGCCAGTCGGCTTGCCGGCTGGCGGGTATGCGGCCGCAGGAAAAGAAGGTGCGTATCCTCGTGCATGACCAGATCCGTTCGCCGCTGGTGTTTGGGATGATCAGGCAGAGCATTGTGCTTCCGAAGGGGCTGCTGTCTTTGGAGCAGCCGCAGATGCAGCACATTTTAACGCATGAAATGGTCCATATCAGGCGCCATGACAACCTGCGCAAGCTGTTCTGCGCGGCGGCTGTCTGTGTACATTGGTTTAATCCGGCGGTGTGGCTGATGTATCTGCTGTTTGCAAGAGATCTGGAATTGTGCTGCGACGAGCAGGTGCTGGCGGCATATGGCAGGCAGGGCAGACAGGAATATGCAATGACACTTTTGACACTGGCAAAGAATCCGAAGGGAACGACATTGTTTTGCAGCGGGTTTTGGGAAAATCCGGTAAAAGAAAGGATAGTGGCTATTATGAAGTATAAAAAATTAACAGGAACCGGTATCTTATGTGCAGGAATGCTTTTGCTGGGCGCGACATCGGTGTTTGCGACAAACGGGCAGGCAGCCGGGACAAAAGCAGATGCAGATCAGGCAAAGGAATCATTGGCTGATACGCACGGGGGAGAAACGGCAGCCGGAGAAGCTGGTACGGACGAGGGAAAAACGGCAGCCGGAGAAGCTGGTACGGACGAGGGAAAAACGGCAGCCGGAGAAGCTGGTACGGCGGACCTTAAAAGTGCGGATGCCGACAGCGTGCTGGTGGAAGTAAATACAGAGACAGAGGATGATAAGAAAGGCGAGGTTCATGTGACATTCCGTCAGCCGGTACAAGGAGATGCAGACCTTGGGATGTACAGCTATTATGTCGATGACGACGGCAAATATGTACTGCAGGCGTTAGATCATGAAAAAAGGTATGAGATAAAAAACGGAGAATTGCAGGAGACAGAAGACGGGGAAACGGTAAGCAGTACCTACGTGGAGACGTATATACAAGCAGATGTACCGGGAAGTGTGCAGCTGTCCCGACAGCGTGATGAGAGCCAGAGTTTGGATGTAAATACAGAAGCAGAAGTAAACACAGAACAAACGCAGAATGAAAATGTGCAAAAGCTCAAAGAGGATGCGGGCCATACAGATATGGCAGAAAAAGCCTGGGAGCCTCAAAATAAAGAATAAAGGCAAAGCGGGCCGGGAATCAGCATTTCCCGGCCTGCGGAATGCTGCAATTCCAGCGGAACTGTAAAACGTTCTGCTGGTTTTTTATTTTTCCTGCAACTTTTCAGAGGTTTGGACGAATATATAATCAGAAAACGGCAAAGCAAAGCTGCCGCGGAAAAAGAAGGAAACGGTCAGAAAAAGGCAATAGCAGGGGGGTGAAGGCTTGGAACAGGAGCAGCAGTGGGTACACAAGATCGTACGCCACGGTTCCCGAGGGGCTGCGGACGCGCTGGTGCGGACCTATTATGACGATATCTATGCATATGTATACAGGCAGACAGGGAACCGGGAAGATGCGCTGGACCTGACACAGGAATGCTTTCTGGCAGCCCTGCGTTCCCTGCCTTCCTATCAGCCGCAAAAAGCCGGGCTTCGGACCTGGCTGTATCATATCGCTTCGCATAAGATCATTGATCATAGAAGAAAGCAGAAGATACAGTTTTTGCCAGTAGAAGATCAAGCGATTACGGACAGCCGGGATTTTACAGAGGAAATCCAAAACAGGGAAATGCTGCGCAAAGCAGAAGAACTGGTATGCGGCATGGAACCGCAGGTGCAGGAGGTGTACCGGATGCGTGTATATGGAGAGTATTCGTTTGCGGAAATTGCAAAGGCGCTGGCACAGCCGGAATCGAAAATCAAGGCACAGTATTATCGCCTGATGGCAAAGATCAGGAAAACATTAGGCACTTAGAAATGATTTTTTGCGCAAAACGGCAATATATTAATTCCAGGCGACAGAATTGACATTGTGTTGCGTTTTTTGATTGGCTATGCGGACGCCGGATGAGGGGGAAAGGGCCTGGCTTCCGGCGACGTTGGAAGAATGTTTAGAAGCCCTTGGTATTCTGCTCGTTAAATCAGGGGCGGAGCCCAGCGACGCCTTTAGCTTCTGGCGTTTAGCCAGGGC
>CANOET010000284.1 GCA_947564835.1 uncultured Eubacterium sp.
ATTCCTCCAACGTCGCCGGAAGCCAGGCCATTTCCCCCTCACCCGGCTGGTTTTCGCTTGCTCTACATGAAACTGAAATCCAGATATTGCAAAGCCAACAGAGTCGTCCGGCTAGCCAATCCCATGGCCTCAGCCTGCAAAGTCGTCCGGCTAGCCGTATCCCCTGGACGCAGCCCGCACCCTGATAAATTCCAGAATGTCTTTCTCCCTGCCATATTCTAATAGATATTCGACAACATTTTTCTTTTGAAGCACCTTTTGGATAAACGTTTTGTCCAGCTGTTGAAATACATCTATTGCATTTCGCTTTGTCAATGCATTGATTTTCTTTAAAAGCAAAGTGTCTTGTTTCTTTCTCTCTGCATCCTGAGGAGGGTAACCAATGCCAAATGCGTCCGCAAATAACATTTCTATTGTACATTGCAGATTGATTTCGCCAGCCCAGCCGAAATTCAAGCCCAAAGGAAGGGAAACAGCATTGCCGTCATTAATCCTTCCGAACAAGAAAGCGTCTTGCGGGTTTGCGGCATAGCCGCAGATGACATGGGGAAGACTGTTGCAGGCAAGCATCATTCCCTGGCCTGAGGAACAGCCTGTCACAATAAAATCTACGGCATTGCTTGCTAACAGCAGGCTGACCGCAGCTGCGATTTCTATGTAGGAAAAAGAAACGGGTTCCTCTGGAAAGCAGCCAAAATTGACGACATCATGCCCATATCGGCGTACTGCATTTGCTGTGCAATTATACAGCAGTTCATTTTTATCTTTTTGGGATGTTGCCTGGATGATACCGATTTTCATTATAAAACCTCACGATACTGAATTATTCCGGGTGGACGGCTAGGAATATTATAGCAGTCTTTCTGTTCATTTACAAATATTTCTTAGCAGCTTACTTGAAAGCCGTTCCGCCTTATGTTATCTTAATAGATAAGAACCATGCATAGACCGCCCCAGACAAAGGAATCATAAACAACGGAGGACAAACATGAATCAGATCGTATCAAAAATAATAATGTATACAGAAGCGCCGCATGATTCCATATTAATGGAACTAAGCAGCATCTGCGCAGACCTGCGGGAGCACAGGCAGTCCGTGGAAGAGCTGACGAAGCGGGTATTTGGCCAGGTCAAACAGCTGCTGATCGTGGCGACGGATTATGGATTTGACAGAAACCTGTGGCACGATTATCTGACCTTTTTACTGATTACGAATGAAAATCCATTCAGTATCACTTGTGAAAAAAACGGTGCAAAGGAAGGCAGCGTGAATGCTTTTGCAAAAAATGATTTTAAAGCGTACAAAGAGCTGTTTGACTATGATTTTGAATGGATCGAACAGGAGCTGGGGATCGATTGCTTTTCCAGGCTGTCGGACTACCGGGCGATCGGTAAGCCGGAGCTGATGTATAATAAAAATGTCAGCGAAAAAGTGCGCGGGCTTAGTGAAAAATTGAATACTGCACAGGATGAGGAACAGTTTTTTGCATTTGTGACGGAGTTTTACCGGCGCTATGGCGTGGGGATGTTCGGGCTGAATAAGGCATTCCGTATTTCTTCGCAGGATCATGGGCCGGGAGTTGTTTTTCATCCGATTAATAATATGGATAAAGTGATGCTGGATGACCTGATCGGCTATGAGATCCAGAAAAAGAAGCTGGTGGAAAATACGCGTGCGTTTGTACAGGGACGTAAGGCGAATAATGTCCTGCTGTTTGGCGACAGCGGTACAGGCAAGTCGACGAGTATTAAGGCAATTGTAAATGAATTTTATGAGCAGGGGCTTCGGATGATTGAGATTTATAAGCATCAGTTCAAAGACCTGTCCCAGGTCATTGCGCAGATTAAGAACCGTAATTACCGGTTTATTATCTATATGGATGATTTGTCTTTTGAGGAATTTGAGATCGAGTATAAATTTTTAAAAGCGGTGATTGAAGGCGGTGTGGAGACGAAGCCGGAAAATGTGCTGATTTATGCGACTTCTAACCGGAGGCATATTATTAAAGAGACGTGGAGTGACCGTGATGATGTGAAGATTCAAAACGGGATGCACCAGTCGGATACAATGGAAGAAAAATTGTCGCTTGTGAATCGATTTGGCGTAACGATCAGTTATTCCAAGCCTGGACAGAAGGAGTATTTTAAGATTGTGACGGCGCTTGCGCGGCGGGCCGGGATTACGATGAGCGAGGAAGAGCTGTGCAAAGAGGCGAATCGGTGGGAATTAAGCCACGGCGGCATTTCCGGACGTACGGCGCAGCAGTTTGTCAATTATCTGTCGGGCAGTATCTAAGCAGCCGTGCAGCCTGCCGTTTGGCAAAAATACGCACAGGATAACTGGCGGCAGATTTAGAAAGCGGGGTTCCTTATGAGCGAATTTGAAGAAAACAGATGGAACGGCACGGAAACGGAGGTTCCGGAAAAGAGAGATTACGAAAAAGAACTGATTGCGATCATAAAGAGCGGTGAACCGCCGCAGGTCATTCGTAAAAAGCTGGAAGATTATCACGAAAATGATATCGCGTCGGTATGGGAAGCGCTTTCCAAGGAGGAGCATATTAAGCTCTACCGGCTTTTGGGCAATGATACGGTATCGGAAATTTTTACGTATCTGGAAGATGATGTCAGTGTTTATCTGGAAGAGCTGGGTCTGGAAAACGCGGCGGATATTTTGGAGTCCATGGATGCGGACGATGCCGTGGATATTCTGGATGAAATGGAGGATGAAAAGTCTGACCAGCTGATCCGTCTGATGGATGAAGAATCCCGGCATGACATTGATCTGATCCAGTCCTATGAGGATAACGAGATCGGCAGCAAGATGACGACGAATTTTATTGTCATCCGGCGCGGGTTAAAGATTCAGGAGGCAATGAAGGAGCTGGTGACGCAGGCGGCGGATAATGATAATATTTCCACAATCTATGTGGTCGATCAAAAGGACAGCTTTTGCGGCGCCATTGATTTAAAAGACCTGATTATTGCGCGCAAGTATACGGCGCTGGAGGATCTGATTACAACCTCGTATCCATATGTATATGCGAAAGAATCGATTGACGAATGTATTGAGGATTTGAAGGATTATTCTGAGGATTCGATCCCAGTGCTGGATTATGATAAAAAAATACTAGGCGTTATCACGGCGCAGGATATTGTGGAAGTCGTGGATGAAGAGATGGGCGAGGATTACGCAAGGCTTGCCGGGCTGACCGCGGAGGAAGATCTGAACGAGCCGCTTTTGGAAAGTATGAAAAAGCGGATTCCGTGGCTGGTCGTGCTGCTCGTGCTTGGCTTACTTGTTTCTACTGTCGTAGGCGTATTTGAACAGGTCGTATCGCAGCTGACGCTTGTGATCTGCTTCCAGTCGCTGATTTTAGATATGGCGGGCAATGCGGGTACACAGTCGCTGGCGGTTACGATCCGGGTGCTGATGGATGAAAATCTGACCGGAAGGCAGAAAATCCGGCTGATGTGTAAGGAAATGCGGGTCGGCGCCGTTAACGGGTTTTTGCTGGGCGTGCTTTCGCTGCTGTTTATCGGATTTTATATTGCAGTCATTAAGGGCAGGGGCGCCGGGTTTGGCTTTGCGGTCAGCGCTTGTATCGGGTTTTCGCTGATGGTGGCTATGGTGATATCGAGCATTACCGGTACGGTGATCCCGATGTTTTTCCATAAGATCAAAATCGATCCGGCAGTCGCTTCCGGCCCGCTGATTACAACAGTAAATGATCTGGTGGCCGTTGTAACGTATTACGGGCTGACCTGGGTGCTGCTGATCAATGTCCTTCAGCTGACAGAATGAGAATGATACCATAGGCAGGCAGAGGGAGAAATGAGATGTCCTCCGGCTGACAGAATGAGAATGATACCATGGGCAGGCAAGGATAGAAATTAGGATAAAAATCAGGATTAAAATCAGGATTGAAATCGGGATAAAAATCAGGATTGAAATGAGGATTGAAATGGCAGATTTGGATAAAGATCAGACACTGGCAAACAGCTGGCGGGAGCGTTATGCAAGGCACCTTACGATGGAAGAAATCGGCGCCGAAGGGCAGCAGAAGCTGTTTCACGCGAAAATATGCATGATCGGCGCCGGAGGGCTTGGTTCCCCGGCAGCGCTGTATCTGGCGGCAGCCGGAGTGGGGACGATCGGGATTGCAGATGCGGACCGCGTGGAATTGTCAAATCTGCAGCGGCAGATTCTGCATACAGCGGCAGATCTTGGAAAGCAAAAAGTCAGCTCCGCACAGGAAACATTGCAGGCGCTGAATCCGGAAACGGCGGTGAGGACGTATCCGGTGTATGTGGAGGAAAAGAATATACAGGAAATCATACAGGATTATGATTTTGTCATTGACGCAGCGGATAATTTTCCAACAAAATTTTTGATTAACGATGCCTGCGTCCGGGCAGAAAAGCCGTTTGTCCATGCGGGGGTGATCCGCTTCCAGGGGCAGCTGATGACTTATGTACCCGGAAAAGGGCCTTGTTACCGCTGTATTTTCAAAAATCCGCCGCCGCAGGGTGCTGTACCTTCTGCGAAGCAGGCCGGGATTCTGGGTGCGGTATGCGGCGTGATCGGGAGCCTGCAGGCGATGGAAGCGGTAAAATATGTGCTGGGCGCGGGGGAACTGCTGACCGGGAAGCTGCTGACATACGATGCACTGCAGGCACAGTTCCATGTCATAAAGCTGCCGGGGCAGGCTGCCGATTGTGCAGTGTGCGGAAAGCGTTAGGTTCTTACAAACGATTTCTTGCGCAAATGGAAAATATTTGATCTCAGGCAACAGAATTGACATTGTGTTGCGTTTTTTGGTGGCTATGCGGACGCCGGATGAGGGGGAAAGGGCCTGGC
>CANOET010000285.1 GCA_947564835.1 uncultured Eubacterium sp.
ACCGCAGCGTTGCCCCAGTCCGCCCAAGGTGTACCTCCCGGCGCGTCCCCTGGCCGCAGCCCGCAGAGCCGTCCGCGCAGCCATCAAATAACTCCCAGCCCGCAAAGCCGTCCGCGCAGCCACCAAATAACTCCCAGCCCGCAAATCCATCCGCGCAGCCACCAAATAACCCGCAACACACTTGTCTGAGTGGCTGCCCTATACCCGCGCAGCCACTCTCTGATTTTAACCGCGTTCCACAGTCATATACCAGTCCAAATGTTCAAACTGTTCCAAATAGCTTACCGCATCCTCATACTGGTTTGTCTGCAGAATCAGCTTTACCGTATGATAAATACAACGCTTCAGTTCACGCAGATCCAGCGTTCCGGCCTCCAGCTCCTTGCGGATGCTTTCATGGTCGCGCAGGTCGCCCGGCATAACCATGTCGTTTCCGGCGCGCATGCATCCGGCGGAGCTGATTTCCCCGGCAGTTGAATTGGTTGTCGTTGTCCAGTCGGTCATAATAGCTCCGGCAAAGCCCCATTCGTCCCTGGCAGCTTTTGTGCAGATATCATGGCAGGCTGCGGCATGGACGCCGTTGATCAGGTTGTATGAGGTCATGATGGACATTGGCTGTGCGTTTTTTACGGCAATTTCAAATCCTTTCAGGTAGATTTCGCGCAGGGCGCGTTCTGACAGTATGGAGTCGGAGCCCATCCGGTTATCTTCCTGGTTGTTGCAGCAAAAATGCTTGATCGTTGTTCCGCATCCGGCGATTTTCTGCACGCCGAGCGTCATGGCGCTTGCCATCATGCCGGACAGCAGCGGGTCTTCGGAATAGTATTCAAAATTCCGCCCGCACAGAGGGTTCCTGTGGATATTCATACCTGGCGCCAGCCAGAGGGATACTTCGAATTCGTTCATTTCTCCGGCGATCATTTCCCCCAGTTCTTTTATCAAGTCAACGTCCCAGGTCTGTGCCAGCAGCGTGCCGACCGGAATGGCGGTGCAGTACTGATAGTAGGAGGTTCCTTCCGGTTCTTTTGGTTCTGCAAAAAATCCGTTTTCGATGCCGCTAAGGAAGTCTCCGGCTGCGAGTGTGCCGTCGTCACGGATTTCATAAGTTTCTCTGAGCCTTAAGCCTGCAGGGCCGTCGGCAAGTACGATGCTTGCGACATTCCATGGATCAGCGGCGGCAGCGGTTACTGTTTCTGCCGCTGCGCCTGGGACGGTCTGTCCGGCGGAGCCAAGGGCGTTGGAATTGTGTGATTTCGTGTTTGGATCATCGGCGTTTTGGTCTTTTGCAGGGTCTCCGGTTGCCAGGGCTACCAGCTGGTCCAGGGAGAGGGAATCCACGATCTCGCCTGCTTTTCCGGGATAGGAGTCTGCAGGGGAGGAATATTGGACCGTTTTTGCTGTGATCTGTGCAGCTTTCAGCGCGATATCCGGCAGCTGTCTTTGCTTGGCGTCTTCCTTCCAGGCATGTTCTTTTTCCGCCATTTTAGCGCTGTCCGCCTGCAGCTTTTCCAACGGCTCTTTCTGCGGGCAAATGTGTTCGCACTGTACCAGCTTCGCAGTCTCATCCAGCGTAAGTGTTCCAATCAGCCTGGCGCCGCTTAGGGAACTGCCCATCCAGATGCCGTACGTGCCGCCTTCAAGAATCCAGGAAGCACAGGATTCGCAATAGGAAGCAAGCTGTTCCAGCGCAAAGGAAATGGTCAGCTTTTGAGAGCTGCCAGGAGCCAGCAGGTCTGTTTTGGCAAAGGCAGCCAGCCTGCGGTATTCTTTTGGAAGCTTGCCTTGCGGGCAGGAGACATAGATCTGCACAACTTCACGGCCGGAGTAGACAGAACCCGTGTTTGTTACCTGGGCTTCGACTGTTATGCCTGTTGTGTCTGTTGCTGTATCTGCTGTTATGTCTGCTGCTGTATCTGCTGTTGTGTCTGCTGCTTTGCCGGATGCTGTGCATATCTGTCCGGAACACAGATTCTGCGTGCGGATACCGACTGCTTCCATTGAAAAATCCGTATAAGACATGCCGTAGCCAAAGCAGTAGCGCACCGGAATATCAAATGTGTCGAAATAACGGTAGCCGACATAGATGCCTTCTTTGTATTCTTCCTTGTACACATCTCCGCTTTTAAAACTGAACGAGGACGCATTTGGATAATCGTTATAATGCAAAGCCCATGTATCGGTAAGCTTTCCGGAAGGGGTTACTTTCCCGGAAAGGATATCAGCCAGTGCATTTCCGCCTTCCTGCCCGGCCTGCATAAACTGGATCACGGACCGGATCTTTGGAAAAGCGTCCATAAAGCCCAAATCAATCAGTCCGCCTGTATTGATAACAAGAATGATGTTTTCATAGGCGCGGCAAACCTGTGCAAGCAGGGATTTTTCTTCTTCCGTAATGTAATAATCGCCCTCCACGTCCTGGCGGTCTTTATTTTCCCCTGCAATACGGGCCAGGACGAAAATGGCGGTATCAGCGCCGTCCACACAGGCAGCGGCTTCGTCAAGCGGCGCTCCGCAAGGAATCAGAAACGGTGTCGCTGAATAGCCGTTAAAAAATACACCGTCATATTCTTCCTTTGTTTTGCGGAGGATTTCCTGTTTCCAGTTCAGCCGGGCTTTGTCATAGCAGGCTTCATAATCCTTCAGCCATGCCGCACTCGGCGCGGTGACCGCAAAGCCGTTGTTTAACAGCCCCTCATAAATGGTAACGGTAGCCCGGTTATTCACATCCCCGGAACCAGTGCCTCCCTTAACAGTCTTAACGGCGCCTGCGCCATACAAGCCGATGCTTGTTCCGGACGGAAGCGGCAGCAGATGACAATCATTTTTCAAAAGGACAAATCCTTCCGATGCAGCCCTGCGTGCCAGGGCTCCGTTTACAGTTTCCCTTTCGGTGACTGCTTTGGATGTTGTGCCGACATATCCTCGTTTTCTTAACTTCATAATACCTCTCCTGTTCTTTGTTAAAATAGTTTCCATTTCACATGGATGATCGTTCCGCAGCACATGCGTCCGGTTTGAAACAGTTTCGCGGCGCATGCGTCCGGTTTGCGGAGAACTTAACCCAAATGCATGCGGCGGTGTGCGGTACTGCCGTTTTGTGATGTATTTGGAGTAAGTTCTCCGCAAACTGTGCTGCCGCCGCAGAATGTTCACTGCATATGGCCAGCGATATTGCGAATACTGTCCCGGGGGATCAGCTTGGTTGACATGCACATTTTCAGCCGGGCGAGATCCGGGTTATGGACACGGTCCGTCAGCCGCTGCACCGCAGTCGCCCCCAGCTCATGCTTGCGCACTTTCATGGAAGACAGCGGCGGGCTCATCATATCACACAACGGCATATCGTCAAAACCAATGACAGAAATATCCTCCGGAATCTGATAGCCATGCTTTTGAAAAGCCTTCATAGCGGCGGCAGCGATAATATCATTATCTGCAAAATAAGCATCCGCAAGCTGCGGCTTTTGAGCCAGAATCCGGCACATATCCTCATACCCTTCCGCAGAAGTCGGGCAGATCCGGTGGACAATTGCCTGCGAAGAACTAATGCCGTTTGCCCGCAGCGCCTTATAATACCCGTCCGCCCGTTCAGAAAAATTACTGATATCAATCGCGGAATGCAGGTATCCGACCGATGGATGTCCGCAGCGAAGCAGGTAGTTTGTCGCGTTAAATGCACCCTGTATATTATTGATTACGACACAGTCATAGTCCAGGTCATCATAATAACAGTCCAAGACGACAATTGGAATGGAAAAGCCTTCAAAATAACGGAAATCATCCTCTGTCATTTCTGTCGCAAGCAGCAGAATCCCTACACAGTCGATTTCCTTCAGCGTCGTGATCTGGGCGTCAGTATCCTGGTTTTCATAAAAATAAGAAACACGGAGTGCATAGTTTTGTACGCTGCATTCTTGCGAGATGCCTTCGGTCAGCTGGGCAAAAAAGGAGGTATTTGCGGCAATTTTCCCGTGTTTGCGGTAATTAACGAGATGGATAATACCGAGGGAAGGGGTTGCGGCGGATGGTTTTTTGGCGGAATATCCGTATTTGATGGCAGCCTGGACGACCATTTCTTTGGTGGCTTCGCTGATGCCTGGTTTATTGTTGAATACCATGGATATCGTGGCTGGCGATACCTGGATGATATTTGCTAGTTCTTTTGCTGATATGCCCATTTTATTCACTCCCTAAATTTTAATATAAATTTTAGTTTAAGTGGAAGATTTTGTCAACCGGGGAGGTGGGGTGGCTGGAGGATGCTGTGGGCCGCGGGATTGTGGTGGCTGGGCGGACGGTGCTGTGGGCCGTGGGATTGGGGGCTGCCGGGAGACACACCCTGGGCGGACTGGGGCAACGCTGCGGCGAACTAATCGCTAACTGCGACTAAGACACTCGGCGTGTGGGCCTCGTGCCTAAGTCTCCGTAAGCGCTGGATTTCGCCTCCGCTAAAAACGCCCCTTTAATGTCCTTCCAGGGTGTGTCTCCCGGCAGCCCCCAATCCCGCGGCCCACAGTGTCTGGTAATGGCAGGCTTTACAATGTCGGAATGCCAGTTTCGGTAGAGCCTGAAAGTAACTGGATGCCGATTCGTTAAACATTATGTCCTCGTCTCAATTGTTATAAAGGATATCCGGAGCTAACTAATACCTAACCTGGATGAACCAGAAAAGAAACATTTTTGACATTATGTTGCGTTTTTTAGTGGCAAGGCGGACGCCGGATGAGGGGGAAAGGGCCTGGCTTCCGGCTCCTATTCCAGAATGTTAAGAATCCCTAGGTATTCTGCATTTACACAATGGCACCGTCCGGGCGCGCCGCCTAGTTCGCCCTGGCT
>CANOET010000286.1 GCA_947564835.1 uncultured Eubacterium sp.
AGCAGGAAGCCAGGCCCTTTCCCCCTCATCCGGCGTCCGCATAGCCACTAAAAAATGCAACACAATGTCAATTCTGCCGCCTGGAATCAGAATTTTGCCATTTTGCGCAAAAATTTGTTTCTAAGTAACCTAATCATAGTATTTTTTAAATAAGTAATATGGAACACCCATATTTTATGTTATCATGTGATTGAAAAATATACAGACGCATAAAAGGATTATAAAAAATGTATTATTTACTATTGTTTTTGATTGCTCCGGCAGCGGCTTCTTTTATCGTGCAGTGCATACTATGCTGCAAAATGAAAAACAGGATACTGCGGCATGGAACGCTGATTCTTCCAATAGTTCTTATTATATCTGGAGTCATTATGCTTATGACACAGCATGGGGATAGTTTCAGCGGGCTTGGCGTAATAGAAGCTGCTCTCCGGCTCGCTGGCGGATGCTGCGCAGCTTTTGGCTATGGTGCGGCATGGATGATAACGCCTGCAGTTAAAAACAGATGTAATAAAAGAGATTAATATTTCTCAAAATTTTAGCAGGGAGGAGACATACATAGTGAAAAAATTATTACAGAAGACTGTGGCCGTTCTGCTGGCAGTAACCCTGGCTCTTGCGGCAGGAAATGGCTGTGCTCCAATGAAAAACATAGAAGCGGCGGCTGCAGAAAAGAAAATTACAGTAAAGGCAGCTTCGGATTTTACTTTAAAGTTCCCGGCAGACTGGAAGAATCAGTATGTAAAGAAAGCCAGCAGGGATAAGAAGCACGGTTCTTATGTGGCGTTCTATTCCAAAAAATGCTATAAGGAAACAAAGGAAGGCTGGCTGTTTTCCATTATGCGGTTTGAAGACGATTCTTACATGGATATGCCGGATTATGAGCTGGCGGGCAGATGGAACGGGTACAGTTATGTTGCGCTGTTCCCGACAGATGTGCAGATTATGGGCGCTTCAAAAGCGGCACAGAAGCAGTACGGCAGGATTGCTGCGGAATCACGGGATGCAGCAGCGTCTATCCAGCCGGTTAAAAAAGAAAGAAAAGGAACATCCATATATGAGGCTTCCGATTTCTGGCTGAAGCTGCCGGCTGGATGGGAAGACAGCTATATTACAGAAGAAGATGATTCCTGCGTGGCATTTTACGCTAAGAAATGCTATGAGGAGGACAAAAAGGGCTGGCTGTTTTCTATCATGCGGTTTGAAGATGATTCCTATCAGGAAATTCCTGCCTGGAAGCTGGCTGGCAGATGGAATGACATGAACTACGTAGTTTCCATACCAAAGACCATTCCGCTGGATGGTGTGTCGAAAGATGCAGTGAAGCAGTACCGGAAACTGGCCAGGTCTGCGGAGAAAGCATTTTATACCATACAGCCATAGGAAAGCAGGACTCTGAAAAGAAACGGCACGACAGCCCGGGATTTGGGTATGAGGCTGCTGGCCGGGCTTCTTTTTAATATTACAATGAAAAACCGGGCGGATGATACCAAAAATGGCTTCAGCTTCGTTCAGAAAAACAAGAGAAGAAATATTGCGGCAGGAACATAGGAGTTTTTCAAAGATGCCGCAAGGAGTAATTTTAGATGAAAATCCATTGACGTCCGAAGCAGGAAGTGCTATGATAAAAATATAAAATAACCGGTTACTTAATCGGTTATGCAACAGATTTTCCATGCAGGCGCTGCTGCCTGTAAAAAAAGAAAGGAGTTTACATATGAGTTCCTATGATGTAACAGCACTTGGAGAGCTGCTGATTGATTTTACCGAGAATGGGACCAGTACGCAGGGAAATCCGATTCTGGAGGCGAATCCGGGCGGGGCGCCGTGCAATGTGCTGGCGATGCTCAATAAGCTTGGAAAAAAGACGGCATTTATCGGAAAAGTAGGAAATGACATGTTCGGCAGGATGCTTGCCGGTGAAGTGGAAAAAAGCGGCACCGATGTATCGAATCTGATTTTTGACGATCAGGTTCATACGACACTGGCGTTTGTGCATACAAAGCCGGGCGGGGATCGGGATTTCAGCTTTTACCGCAATCCGGGGGCGGATATGATGCTGAAAAAGGAAGAGGTTATGGCTGAGCTCATAAAAAACAGCCGGATTTTCCATTTCGGTACCTTGTCTTCCACGCATGAAGGAGTCCGGGAGGCGACCAGATATGCGATTGATGTGGCGAAAAACAGCGGAAAGCTGATTTCCTTTGACCCGAACCTGCGCGAGCCGTTATGGGAATCCTTGGAAGACGCCAGGCGGGAGATTGCGTACGGGCTGTCCAAATGTGATATTTTAAAGATTTCAGATAACGAAGTGGAATTTATGACAGGGACGGCCGATTATGCCAAAGGCGCGGCGATCCTGCAGGATACGTATGGGATCCCGCTGATGTTTGTCACGCTTGGCAAGGAAGGCAGCCGGGCGTATTATAAAGATCTGGCTGTGGAAATAGAGCCGTTTTTACAGGAAAATACGATCGAGACGACGGGAGCAGGGGATACGTTTGAGGCCTGTGCGTTGAATTATGTGCTGGATCATGGTATTGACCAGCTGACAGAGCAAGATTTAAAAGAGCTGCTGACGTTTGCAAATGCAGGGGCATCAATCATTACCACAAGAAGAGGCGCCCTGCGCGTGATGCCGACGGAAGAAGAGATTCGCCAGTTAGCGGCGCAGAGAATGTAAAACCGTTTTGCCGGAATGGATGACGGGTAACCTTGCATGTATGGAACAGAAACGTTCAGAAAGGATGGAGGATCATGTCTGAAATGGAAAATGTGTTTCAAAAAAGGCTCGAAAGGCATCATGACGAATTAAGATGGCTGTATATGGAGCTGTATCAGAACGACGATATGTTCGCAGAATTGTGTTCCCAGATGTATGAGTACTATACGCAGCGTGCGCAGCAGCTGAAAACAATGGATAAAGCCCGTGAAGAAGAACCGGGCTGGTATAAGAAAAACGATATCCTCGGCATGATGATGTATATCGACAATTATGCCGGAAACTTAAAGGGTGTAGAAGAAAAGCTGGATTACCTGGAGGAATGCCAGGTCAATTATATTCATCTGATGCCGTTTTTAGATACGCCGAAGGGACGTTCCGACGGCGGATATGCGGTATCGGATTTCCGTAACGTGCAGCCGGCTCTTGGGACGATGGAGGATCTCGAAAGCCTGACGCAGGCATGCCACAAAAAAGGTATGAACGTCTGCATGGATTTTGTAATGAACCATACGTCCGAAGACCACGAGTGGGCAGTGCGTGCGCGCCGCGGGGAAGGGGAATATATGAGCCGCTATTTCTTCTTCAGCGACCATTCCATTCCGGCAGAGTATGAAAAGACCGTCCCGCAGGTATTTCCGACGACAGCGCCGGGCAATTTTACATGGCTGCAGGAAGCGGGGCATTTTGTTATGACGACGTTTTATCCATACCAGTGGGATTTAAATTACCGCAATCCGCGGGTATTCAATGAAATGGTCTACAATTTCCTGTTCCTTGCGAACAAAGGAATCGACGTTATGCGGATTGACGCGGTGCCTTATATATGGAAAGAACTTGGCACAAGCTGCCGGAACCTTCCGCAGGTACATACCATTGTGCGCATGATGCGCATGATCTGTGAAATCGTATGCCCGGGCGTGCTGCTGCTCGGTGAGGTTGTGATGGAGCCGGAAAAAGTCGTGCCGTATTTTGGAACAGTCGAAAAACCAGAGTGCCATATGCTCTACAATGTAACGACCATGGCATCGACCTGGCACACGGTAGCGACCAGGGATATCCGCCTGTTAAAGCTGCAGATGGATATTGTAGGCGGGCTGCCGAAGGAATATGTATTTCTGAATTACTTAAGGTGCCACGATGATATCGGCTGGGGGCTGGATTACCAGTGGCTGATGCAGTTCGGCATCGGAGAAGTCAGCCATAAGAAATACCTGAACGATTTTCTGACAGGCACGATTCCGGAATCATTCGGCCGCGGGGAGCTTTACAATTCAGACCCGTCCTCCGGCGACGCAAGGCTGTGCGGCACGACAGCTTCTTTATGCGGCATTGAGAAGGCAGCTTATGAAAAAAATGAACCCGCGCTGGAGCAGGCCGTGCAGCTGGACCTGATGCTCCATGCCTACATGCTGACACAGTCCGGAATCCCGGTTATTTACAGCGGGGATGAGATCGGGCAGGAAAATGATTATACCTATCACAAGGACCCGGACCGCTGGGGAGATTCCAGATATCTGCACCGCGGAAAATTCCGCTGGGATCTGGAGGAAAAACGTGCAGAAAAAGGTACTGTCCAGGAAAAACTGTTCCACGGCATTGGAAAACTGGAGCAGATCCGCAAGGAGAATCCGGTGTTTAATACAGATGCAGATGTGTGGACATTTGATACGCTGGATGATTCGGTTCTGGGGATTATCCGCCGATGTAAAGAACAGAAGCTGGCGGCGTTGTTTAATTTCAGTGAATACCAGAAGGTTGTCCAGCTGGAGCAGGAAGGGGAGACTTATACGGATCTGATTTCCGGTAAGAAGATTACCGGAAGGGAAGTGAATATTGCGGCTTACGGGGTTTATTGGCTGCTGAAAGATTGAATGGGGGTTGACAGACTGATATTGTAGGAGTGTATGGAAAAGCATCTGGTTTCTGCGGGGGTATTGAGCAGGGGCTGGGTGCTTTTTTGGCTGAGCGGATGACTTCTGCGGGCTGTGGGCTTTTATGGCTAAGCGGACGACTCTGCGGGCTGTGGGCTTTATGGCTAAGCGGACGACTCTGCGGGCTGTGGGCAGGGGATGCGCCGGGAGACACACCTTGGGC
>CANOET010000287.1 GCA_947564835.1 uncultured Eubacterium sp.
AATTTTGGGTTAATTATATTATCGCTTATTTTCCCGTAAAATGGGAGGTTTTTTTACGAAAAATTTTTAATCGTCAGTGCTGTATCCAATACTGATTGTTCTTCCATTTTCTTCTTGCGGTTCTCTTATTAGCTCGGGCGTTTGACAGTTAAATTGTAAAAAAACTCTACTGGCCGCACCAGATCTGCATTTTTTTGTCAAATTTTTTGTTTTAATATGGGCAAAGGAACAGGCAGATATCGAAACGCTCAGAGATAAGAAAAAAAACCATCCAAAAGAAAAGCAAATGTAGGGAGTAAATTACTATATTCCGTGAATCACAAAAAATCGCCGTAAATCCTTTCATATAGGCATTTACAGCGATTTTCTATCCCTAAAACTGTCAAAGACGGGATTTTACTATATCACAAGGATGTATGCCTGGCAAGGCTTAAATGAAAATTTTATCCTTCCTCCAGCTGATACCCGATTCCCCGTATGGTATGTATTTTTATGCCGGACCCCACACTTTTTAAACGGCGCCTGACCAGGTACATATAATTGTCCAGATTTCCCTCCGCTACTTCTGCATCCGGCCCCCAGACCTTAGACAACAGCATCTGCCGTGTCAGGGTCTGCGACGGGTTCGCCAAAAAGACCTGCAGCAGCGTTCCTTCTTTCTGGGACAATATGCATTGTCCCGCGGGACCGGCCAGAAGGCGCTTCGTGCTGTAAAAGGTAATATCCCCGGAACGGAACACCTCACTTTGCGGCCTGTCTGCCTCTGGCGGATAAGGGCTGATTTCGCGTATTTTTGTCAAAAGCTCTTCAAAGCCAAGCGGTTTGGCCGTATCCAGAAAGATGACCGGCGTTGTGTCTATATCCGCACGCAGTTTTTTTACAATGCCCTGCCCGTCCGTATGCTGCAGCTGGTCCAGCACGATCAAATCATACCTATGCTGGCTAAGGTAATGGGACACATCTGCGCCATCACCGCAGATATCAGTCTGACAGCCGGCTTTTTCTAATGGAAAAGACAGTGAAGCACACAGCTCCCGGTTTTCTGCGATCAGTAAAATTCTCATGATGCCTCCTGATGTTTGCTTGATGAAAGCTATCGTAACAGCCAGAAGGCACAAAACGGCATAAAAACGGCAGCCAGCCGGGGATACTATTTACTCCATTTATCACACAATGCCTGGATCTGGTCTGCAAATTTCGCCAGTTCCTTATTCGGCCTGCCTTCCAGCTTCTGGATCAAGCCTAACAGGCGTTCGCCGGCCGCCAGCAGCCTGGCAAATACATTAGAGGATGCCTTCGCTGCCTTCGCGCGTTTCTGGATGCGCTGGCGCTGTCCCTGTTTGATCTGCACGCCTGTCACCAGGTCATAAGTATCTCCGCTGTAAGGCGCCTGCGCATCGTATCCAAACTGCTTATGCAGATGGCCCGCAAACGCATCGGTAACCGTATCCTCTCCATGTACAATGAAAAACCGCGGCGCACATCCTGCAAACGCGCCTGCCCAATGGGTGAGCTGTTCTTTATCCGCATGCCCGCTGATACCTGGAAGGTTCAGGATCTTTGCATTTACCTCCACTGTCTCGCCGAACAGCCGGACCTGCTTCGCACCATTTAACAGGAAATTGCCAAGCGTCCCCGGCACCTGGAAGCCTACAAAGACAATTGTGGAATCCTTCCGCCACAAATTGTGCTTTAAATGATGCCGGATCCGCCCGGCTTCGCACATGCCGGATGCCGATAAAATCACAATCGGTTTTTTGATAAAATTAATAGCCTTGGATTCATCGCTTGTTACAGAAGTCTTTAACCCCTCAAACCGGATCGGATTCACACCGGACGCGATCAGCTCTTTCGCCTCTTCATTAAAGCATACGGCATTGTTTTTATGGAACACGTTCGTCGCTTCCACAGAAAGCGGGCTGTCCACATAAACCTCAAAATCCTCAAATCCAGGCAGCAGATGCTCCGACTTGATCCTGCGCATAAAAAACAGCAATTCCTGCGTACGCCCTACCGAAAAGGCCGGAATCACGACATTGCCGCCGCGGATAAATGTCTCTTTGATCACTTCCGCAAGCGTAACCGCATAATCCGGCGGCGCAGCATGAAGCTTATTTCCGTAAGTCGATTCCATAATCACATAATCCGCTTCCTGAATATACTCCGGATTCCGGATCAGCGGCCGGTTTCCTGTTCCGATATCCCCGGAAAAGACCAGCTTGCGCGTCTGTTCCTCTTCCGTCACCCAAAGCTCAATACTAGACGACCCCAGCAAATGCCCGGCATCCACAAACCGCACTTTGACCCCTTCGCCGACCTCAATCTGCGTATCATAATCACACGGCACAAAATGCCCCAGCACCCCGATCGCATCATCCATATCATAAAGCGGCGTCACAACCGGATTGCCGGCACGCTTCGCCTTGCGGTTGCGCCATTCTGCTTCAAACATCTGGATATGCGCACTGTCCTTTAACATAATATTACAAAGCTCGCAGGTCGCCTTTGTCGCAAACACCTGCCCGCGGAACCCCCGGCTGTACAAAAGCGGGAGCAGCCCGGAATGGTCGATGTGTGCATGCGTAATAAATACATAGTCCACAGCCGCGGCATTCACCGGGATTTCCTGATTCTCATACAAATCCGGCCCCTGCTCCATCCCGCAGTCCACCAGCATATTCCTTCCCCCGGACTGTATAAAATGACAGCTTCCGGTGACTTCGTGTGCAGCTCCTAAAAATTCCAACAGCATAATACCCTCTCCTTCCTGTATGGAAACCTGACTTTCTTTCTGTTCCATCTTCTTTGGTGTTTCCAGTGGGACTTGTTATTTTTAACAGAAAAATATATGTTGCGTATGATTTTATTATACAAAAACACCAATGACTATTCAAGAAGAATCTGCCGTTTTTTATTTGCTGTATTTCATCTTTACACTTTCAGCCATATACGCTATAATAAATGCAGCAAATAACAGCTGCATCTATACTTAAAGGCGGTAAGAATAAGGAGGTATTAGAAATGTCGAAAGAAGAAATTATGAAAAATGCTATGGATGATTTTAAAAAAATTCAAAAATATATGCTTTTAGCAAGAAAAGAAAATGCCAGTGAAACGTATGCAGAATTAAAGGAAGAATATTTTGTTTTAAAGGCATTGCTCAATAGTCTTGGGGTTAACCTTACTGACATTGATAAAATCAAAGAATAAAGAGCAGCAGCCACATAAGCAGCCTAATCAAAGTGTAAAGCCTATTCCATCGCCAAGGGCTTTACATTTTTATATTTAAGGCAACTAAGAACGATTTTTTCTCCAAATAGCAAAATTTTAATTTCGTGCGACAGAATTGACATTGTGTTGCGTTTTTTTGGTTTCCCGAAAGATCCTGGTTAGCCGGGGGATGTGGCTAACCGGACGCCTGAATTTACGTTTCATGTAAAATATGATTTTCAATGCAAAGCCCGGTTACCCGGCCAGGCGTGCAGCTACTCCGTAAAACAGGCTGCTCGGATCATCCAGTCCGTCCAGTCCGAGCTTCATCCATCCCTTTTTGGCTCCGTTAGAAAACTGCACATACAGACTTTCCTCTTCATATTTCATCTTTATCAGCTTTAAAACATCTCCCTTCGAAGCGGTATAAGATATACTTTTTAAATCTGTATTGCTGTACAGACGGATCTTCCGCATCGCCTGAAACTGGTTCTTTTTAAAACGGCTGTTATATCCATCTTCATTCAGCATTGTATTTCCCATAATGCTTTTGGCTTTCATGTCAGCAGACTTTAATTTTAAGTTTCCGTCTTCAACCGTATAAATACTGTTCCATTTCACCCTTCCAATCTCATCAAACTGCATCTGGTATGCAGTTTTAATCTCTGTCCCGGACACACTGCTGATCTCAGCCTGCGCATGTATTACACCGCATAGCTCATCCAGCAGCTTTGCAGCTTCCAGCAGCTTCTGTTTTGCGGGATCATAAATATAAAAACGGTCTGTGACTACACAATCATTGTCAGTCGTTGTATACACCCTCAAAAATATATCAGAGTTATTCAGTTGCACGTAATCTGCCCTGATCATCGTCATCTGCGTATTTTTATAAGATAATGCCGCTTTTCCGTTTACATAAAAACGGACCTTTGAAAAATATACATTTTGATCATCAAGGGAAGTTTTCAATTCCACCTTTTCCTTTTTTCCATCGCCATCCAAATCTGCCTGGCAGGAAGTCTTGCCGCTGCTTATTAGAATGTCTGTTTCTTTGACTGCAGCCTCTGTACTGACCGGAACTGCAAATATTCCAACCAGCAAAACTGCAGCACAAAAAGCAAAAAGTGATATTGATCTTTTCTTCCACAAACTTTTAATCATTAGTAAATCCTCCTTTATAAATCTTATATTAATACGTTAAACTATCATTAAGTTTAATATAGTAGACTGCCTGTGTCAACTCATATTTTGACATTCATTTAAAATCAGAAACTGTATGTAAATAACCTGTGATTTTGCGCCGGTATTCTTCGAGAGTGCCAGGTAAAAATCAGGCGAATAGCGGGCTGTATAACTGATTTTTGCCTGGTGCTGCCGGAGAAAAATGAACTGGATTTTAGATACAGGCAGGCTTTACATGAACTGGAATTTAGGTGTTGTAAAGCCTGCTATAACCAGGCTCTGCGGGCTGTGGGCAGGGGATGCGCCGGGAGACACACCTTGGAAGGACGTTTAAGGGGCGCTTTTAGCGGAGGTGAAATCCAGCGCTTACGGAGACTTAGACAG
>CANOET010000288.1 GCA_947564835.1 uncultured Eubacterium sp.
AAGCGCTGGATTTCACCTCCGCTAAAAGCGCCCCTTCAACGTCCTTCCAAGGTGTTTCTCCCGGCGGATCCCCTGGCCGCAGCCCGCAGAGTCTGATTATGGCTGGCTTTACAATACCTGAATATCAGTTTCATGGAAAGAATTTGATTGTGGCAGGCATACGATTCCTGAATTTCAATTTCATGAAAAGAGTCTGATTATGATAGGCTATACGATACCTGAGTTTAAGTTTCATGAAAAGAGTCTGATTGTGATAAGCTATACGATACCTGAATTTAAGTTTCATGAAAAGAGTCTGATTATGATAGGCTATACGATACCTGAATTTAAGTTTCATGAAAAGAGTCTGATTGTGATAAGCTATATGATACCTGAATATTAATTTGAGGAAAAGAATCTGATTATGGCAGGCTATACGATACCTGAATATCAGCTTCAGGAAAAGAATCTGATTATGGCAGGCTTTGTGATACCTGAATATTAGTTTCATGAAAAGAGTCTGATTATAGCGGGCTTTACAATAAATGAATTTCATGTAAAGCAAGTGAAAACCAGTCGGACAAGGAGTGGCTTTACCTGAACAAAATGTAAATGCTGGCAGGCCATATATAAACTGAAATTTAGATGTTGACAGGCTTTACCTGAACTGAAATTTAGATATTGCAAAGCCAGCCACATCCCGCAGAGTCGTCCGGTGAGCCAATCCCCTGGCCACATCCCGCAGAGCCGTCCGGTGAGCCACATCCCCTGGCCACATCCAGTTGTCCGGTGAGCCAATCCCCTGGCCACATCCCACAGAGCCGTCCGGTGAGTGCCAATTCCGCCGCATTACCCAATATTGCCAATGTTCTGAAATGGTTATTTTTTGCCAGATAGGAATACATTTGTACAGAAGGAAAAAATGCCCTGTATGAAAGTATGCACAGTGGAGAATTTAAACAGAAAAGCAAAAAATAATCGGAGGCGGAAGATGACAGAAACAGCAGTATACGGTTATGTACGTGTCTCAAGCACGGATCAGAATGAAGACAGGCAGATGCTTGCCATGCAGGAAAGGGGCGTAGCTTTGGATCATATTTATATGGATAAGCAGTCGGGCAAAGATTTTGAGCGGGAACAGTATCTGCAGCTGGTGCGGGTTCTGGAAAAAGGAGATCTGCTTTATTTGCTCAGCATTGACCGTCTGGGGCGCAATTATGAGGAGATCCAGAATCAATGGCGGATTTTGACGAAAGAAATCGGCGTGGATGTCTGCGTCATGGATATGCCGCTGTTGGATACCCGCAATGGGAAGGATCTGATGGGGACGTTTATTGCGGATCTTGTGCTGCAGATTTTGTCGTTTGTGGCGGAATCTGAGCGGGTAAATATCCGTAAGCGGCAGGAACAGGGAATTGCTGCGGCCAGGTCGAAGGGCGTGCGGTTCGGAAGGCCCGGGCTTGCAGTGCCGAAGGAGTTTCCGGTCATTGTGGGGCAGTGGGAAGGGAAGGAAATCTCGTTTTCGGAAGCGTTAAAGAAAAGCGGTATGAGCCAGGCGACGTTTTACCGCAGGCTGCGGGAGTACCGTATGCTGCAGGACAAACTGGTGTGAAGCTTTATGGAATAGGCAGTGTATGATACTGTCCGAAACGATTGATATAGATCGATATGGTCTTTTCAGCAGCTTTTCGGATATTCCTGCCGGTGTTCTTTCAGAGCTTTTTTGGCAGCAGTCAAAATTTCTTTTAAAATCTGCTTCTCGCTCGTACTGCATCCAAGCAGCAGATTTGAGATATCCTGTTCGATATAGAATCCGGCGATCGGAAGGCTGCTGTCACAGACAAGCTGATCTAAGGTCGTATCTAAAGCGTTTGCAATTTTGACAAGCGAATGGAGGCTGACCTGGGTGGTAGCCCGTTCGATATGGCTGATATTGCTGGTTGCAATATTTACGATTTCTGCCAGCTTTTCCTGTGTCAGATGTTTTTTCAGACGCTGTTCTTTGATACGCTTTCCAAGTTTGCCGTAGTCAAGTTCAATATCCACAGACATGCTCCTTTCCAATTCTTTGTGCGTTGCTTTTCACACTCCACCTAAAAAGCGGCTGTGCGTTAGGTTCATCTTTTCTGATATTGTTATTGTATGGCATCTTATGCTATAATTGGAATGGCGCATTTGTCATATTATGTTATATATTATAAAATATTGTCAGGTTGAAAAAGGATAGATTCTGGCAGGATTACGAAGGAGGAAGCGTGAAAAAGACGGCAAAACGAATGATTGAAAAAGGAATGGCGCATCATATGGAGCAAAGTGTCAGAAAGCTGGCAGAGGAAGACCAGATTTATCAGTATGATAAAAAAGACGAACAAGAACTGGAGCAGCGTTACGAAAGGCTTGTGCTGCCGAGAGAATACCGGATGTTTTTCAATGATTATCTGGCCTGCATCCGGTCGGCGGACTGCCGTTATGCGGAAATCTCCTATATGGCAGGCATCCTGGATGCGCTGGAAATGATGGATTTGCCCTGCAGCTGCCCGAAAGACCGCTTTTCAAAAGGCTGCAGAGCTTTTGGACGTCAATAAAATATTGCTACAAAAAGACCCGCTGGAACGGTAACTGCCCAGCAGGTCTTCTGTTATAAAATCTTTTGTCATAAGATATCCAGATTTTAAAAATCAATTTGAAAATCTTCATTGATATTTACTTTGACCGTATCCTGGAACGTATACATTTCCACTTCAAATTTTTCCTGTTCCCAGCAGTAGACAAAAATCCGTTCCCGGCGCGGGTCGACAATCCAGTATTCGCGGACACCGGCATTTTTATATAATCTTAATTTGTCGATATAATCATGTTCCGGATTACCAGGGGATACGATTTCAATCATCCAGTCGGGCGCCCCGCTGCAGCCTTTTTCCGTATAGGCAGTCATCCGGGCTGTTACCTGCGGCATAGTAAAACCTCCTTTTTCCGGAATCAAAGCAGCGAAATACCGTGTTCTTTGCAGAATCAAAGCAGTTGGATACCGTGTGCTGCGCATGCTGCAGCCATATCTTCTTTCCAGATCGAACACTGCACTTCCCCGATGTGCGCTTTGCGCAGGAAAAACATACAGATACGGGACTGGCCGATACCGCCCCCGATGGTATAAGGGAGTTCTTTTTCCAGAACGGCCTTTTGGAACGGCAGCTTCGCGCGCTGCGGGCAGCCGGCTTTTTGCAGCTGTGCGGCCAGCGCGGCTTCATCTACACGGATCCCCATTGAAGACAGTTCAAGGGCGATGTCCAGGACTGGATAATAGACCAGGATATCCGCATTCAGCGTCCAGTCGTCGTAATCCGGCGCCCGTCCGTCGTGACGCTCCCCGGAAGCAAGCAGGTCTCCGATCTGCATCAGGCAGACGGCGCCTTTTTCCTTCGTAATCAGATATTCCCGTTCTTTCGGTGTTTTTCCCGGATACAGATCTTCCAGTTCCTGTGTAGTCAGAAAGTAAATATCATGCGGCAGGATCTCATGGATATAGTCATACTGCACCGCCATATATTTTTCTGTTTTGCGCAGCACTTTGTAGACGGTTTTTACCGTGTTCTTAAGGTAGTCCATTGTCCGCTCTTCTTTTGTAATTACTTTTTCCCAGTCCCACTGGTCGACAAAAATCGAGTGGATATTGTCCGTTTCTTCGTCGCGGCGGATTGCATTCATATCCGTATACAGCCCTTCTCCGGCCGAGAAGCCGTATTTATGCAGCGCGAAGCGTTTCCATTTGGCCAGGGAATGTACGACTTCGGCATTTTGGCCGTTCATATCCTTGATATCAAAGGCAACCGGGCGTTCTACACCGTTTAGATTGTCGTTCAGGCCGGACTCCGGTGTAACGAACAGCGGCGCAGATACACGCGATAAGTGCAGCGACAGCGACAGCAGGTTCTGGAAAAAATCTTTTACAGTTTTGATGGCGATCTGCGTATCATGCAGATTCAGCCCGGATTGGTAGCCGGTTGGCAGGATTAAATGTTCCATTGGTAACATCCTCATTCTTTCTTAAAATTTTTCAGGATATAAAATCCCGGATATATGGATATAATTTATCACTGTGTATAATATAGCTCCCGTGGTCTTCGCCCGGGATAATCGCAAGCTGTGCGTCCGGCAGCTTTTTAGCGATCAGCTTTGTATGGGACGGCTTGATAATATCATGTTCTCCGGCAAGCACGAGCACAGGGATTTGGATCTGCGCAAGGGAAGCGGGGTCGATATCCGGCTCTTCCAGCATCATCCGTTCTAACGGGCTGCCGCTTTTTTTATAGTGCTGGCGGATTTTATGCAGGAAGGTACGCTTCATGCCGTTGGGATGCAGGTTCGCGCCGCTTATCACTAACCGGCTGACAAGCCTGGGAGCCTGCAGGGCAAGCAGCAGGCCGATAATGCCGCCGTCACTGAAACCGTATAAGGCCGGCGATTCGATTTCCAGCGAAGTGATCAGCTGTGCAATATCATCCGCCATGTCCGGATAGCTGTATTCATCCGTCGGATTGCTTGCGCCATGCCCGCGGCTGTCGATGGCGTAGACCGTATGAGTCCTGGCAAGGAGCGGGGCCAGGACATCAAAGATCGTATGGTCCTCGCCGTTTCCGTGCAGCAGGAGCAGGGGACGGCCTTCCCCTGTTTTTTCATAAAAGAGTATCTGCCGGTTGATATGAATGTACATAGAAGGCTCCTTCCTATAATGTCAAGTCCTAAATTATTGATTTTACAGACTTTTCTTTAAAT
>CANOET010000289.1 GCA_947564835.1 uncultured Eubacterium sp.
AAGCGGCTGGCGCGGTAACTATGGGGTGGAAAGAGATACGGACAGTTGTAATTTCCATTGCAGGAGGGATCTGTTTTGCGGAATATCTGCGCCTTCCAGAAGGCGGATATGTCCGGGTGGTGGTAGTCATTATAACCTGGCTGGTATTGAGAAAGTGGAATGCGTCCCGCGGCCAGCTGTGCTATGCGTTATTTGCAGCAGCATTGGCACTTTCACTTGTATTAGGGCATCAGATACGTCCGGATGGGGATATGTATACCGGACGGATGCTGGAAAACTATATGGATCTGCCTTGCTGGAGGGATGTGGCTGCATGGACAGTCATGGCCATTTGCCTGACGGCGTTTTTGGACAGGTTTGTCCGGTTCTTAGAAAAGAAAACGACAGCGGTAAGGCTTCGTTATGTATATGGGGCAGGCAGCAGAAAAATATGGATTTTATCGTCTGCCGCTGTTTTCGCTGCATGGGTGCCATATCTGCTTGTATATTATCCGGGATTTATATTTGGCGATTCGCTGTCATCGATTGGGCAGGCACTGGGAAAGATCCCCCTGAATAACCATCATCCGGTATTTTATACCCTGTTTCTTAAGGTTTGCCTGCTGGCTGGCATGGCAGTAAAGGACCTTACGCTTGGATGTGCGGTTTATACCTTGGTACAGATGCTGTACCTTGCGCTGTGTCTGGGATATCAGATCAGCTGGCTGGCACACAAGGGGGTCCCCGGCTGGGTCTGTGCTGCGGCAGCAGGGTTCTATGGATGTGTACCGTTTTTTGCACAGAACAGCATTGCGATGTGGAAGGACCCTATATTTTCTGCAACAGTGATGGTTTGGAGTATTCTGCTGTGCGATTTCGTGCTTTCAGACGGGAAAATTGCAGGGGAACGGAAATTTTTCTTCCTATGGCATGCCTTGTGTATAGCTGTTATGTGCCTTTCAAGGAATAACGGGCTGTATATCGGCCTGCTGTTTGAAGGAGTGCTTCTGGTACTCTGGTTCTGCGGCAGGAAACAGCAGACAGTATATGCATGGAAAAAGATGGCTGTATGTACAGGATGCATGTTGTTGGCGGTGGGGATTCTTACCGGGCCGGTATATAAGAAGCTGGGAATTTTGAGTGAACCCGTGGAAAGCCTGGGAATATTTCTGAACCAGATGGCACGGGTGGCGGCTTACGGCGGGGATATGGATGAGGCAGACCGGGCATATATGGACAGCCTGCTGCCTTTGGAGAATTATCCGGATACTTATCGGCCGTGTGTTGTGGATCTTTTGAAATGGGATCCGCAGTTCGATCAGGAATTCTTAAACAGCAATCTTTCTGGGTTTGCGAGGACGTATTTGTCCCTGCTGGTTAAAAATCCTTATTGTTACGTACAGGCGTGGGTGCTGAACACATACGGATATTGGGCATTAAACCGCTGGGAATTAAACCGGGATATCAATAATATTACAAAAGGGAACTTGGATGATATCAACCATTGGGAAAATTACGGGATTACACCGCACAGCCTGGTGGACGGCGGGCTGCTGGATTGGAAGTCTGTCATAAAAGTTACGGACTGCGTCCCGGCAGTTCCGGTTTTGACATGGCTGGTATTGTTTCTGGTGCTGCTGTCCGTACAAAAACGAAAGCTGGTATTTATACTGATTTTTGCGCCTTCCATAGGGCTGGTCTGTACACTTTTTGCGGCAACGCCCTATGCCTATTGGCAGAGATATGGGCTTGCCTTATATGACCTGGCCCCGGTGTATCTGATATGCATCTGCTATTTACTGGATAAACGCAGCAAAAAGGGCAGTTTTCAATGAAAGGGATCAAAAGATGGAACATTGCGCAGTATTGATACCTTGTTACAACGAGGAAAAGACAATTGGAAAAGTGGTACGGGAGTGGAAGCAGGAGATCCCCGAGGCAACCATTTATGTTTATGACAATAACTCTACAGACGCTTCAGCTGCGATTGCCAGACAGGAAGGGGCAGTGGTCAGGCAGGAGCATAAACAGGGCAAAGGAAATGTGATACGCCGGATGTTCCGGGAAATTGATGCTGCATGTTACCTTATGGTGGATGCGGATGATACGTATCCGGCCAGCTGTGGCAGGCAGATGATGGAAGAGGTGTTGTATGGAAACGCGGACATGGTTGTCGGGGACAGGCTGTCATCGACTTATTTTGAACAGAACCGCCGCCCGTTTCATAATTTTGGAAACAGCCTTGTCCGGTTTACGATTAACCATCTGTTCGGGAGCGAGGTTGCGGATATTATGACCGGGTACCGGGCTTTCAGCTTCCAGTTTGTGAAGACATTTCCGGTATTGTCCAAAGGCTTTGAAATTGAGACAGAAATGACGATTCATGCCGTTGATAAAAATATGCAGGTCAGCAACCTTATCATCGGGTATAGGGACAGGCCGCAGGGCAGTGAGTCGAAGCTGAATACATATACAGACGGGATCCGGGTCTTAAGGACGATCGGGGCGCTGTATAAAAATTATAAACCAATGCATTTCTTCTCATGGCTGGCGGCGCTGCTGCTGGCGGCAGCGGCTGTGCTTGTGTTTCCGGTTTTGGTTACTTATTTCCGCAGCGGCCTTGTACCAAGGTTCCCTACGCTGATTTCGTCAGGATTCCTGGCGCTGGCAGCATTGCTGAGCTTTTTTTCAGGGCTGATCCTGGATACGATTGCGCAGAAGAGCAGGCAGGAGTTTGAACATAGGCTGCAGGTTGCGGATATGGCATATAAATGGATGCGGAAAGAGGAAAGGGAAGTTTAACCAATGAATAGCAATAAAAGCAGAATCCATGATATCCTACTTGCAGGATCCTACTTTTATCTGGCGTTTCCAGTGATTATTTTCTGCGTGGGATGGTGCAGATGGTATATCGGATATCCCGCAGCAGCGGCAGTTGCGGTTTCTGCGGTACTTTGCCTGAAAGAATACAAGGGAGTATGTGTCAATAAAAGAACAGCGGTGTGCGGCACGACAGACCGGGAGCCAGCCGGGCTTTGCAAAGAAGCCCGAACGGACAGAAAACTGTGGCAGGAAAACCGGGTCAAAGCGGCAGCAGTAGTGCTGGTGGTTTTTTTATGGGTGGGACTGTCCGGGGTAGGCGGTTATGTCTGGCAAAATGAAGACCATGCTTACAGGAATGCTATGTACCTGCTGCTGACAGAACAGAAATGGCCGTTAATCAAAGAAGTTCTGACGGAATCCGGCCTGCAGGGCAGGGGGATCGTTTACTACATTGGCAGCTGGCTTCCGGCAGCGGCGGTAGGGAAGCTGTTCGGTACGCAGGTCGGATGGGCCATGCAGTATCTGTGGGCAGCGGCGGGGATTTTGCTGATGTATGCGCAGATCTGTGTATACAGGAAAAAGATCTCCGTCTGGCCGCTGGCGCTGTTGATATTTTTCAGCGCGCCGGATGCACTTGGTGTGCTGCTTGGTACGCCGGATACGTTTCAGGTCTTTGGGGAAACGCACCTGGAATGGTGGCCGCAGTATTACCAGTTTTCATCCATTACAACGCAGCTGTTCTGGGTTTATAACCAGGCGGTTCCTGCATGGCTGTTCTCAGCGCTTGTATTTCTGGGGGAGAAGCCGCGCAACCTGGTGTTTCTTTCCTCCTTGCTGCTACTTACATCCACGCTGCCGTTTTTAGGGATGCTGCCGTTTCTGGTATATTTGATGATCCGCAGGTCTGTATGGGGCAAAGGATACCGCCCGGTACGGAGCCTGCTGGCGGAATGCCTGCATAACTGGGGAAGCGCGCAGAATCTTATGGGCGGTGGAGTAACAATGGCGCTTAGTGCAGTTTACCTGTCCGGAAATCATTCCATGCGAGAGAGCCTGCAGGTGCTCAATTCCGAGCGGCGGGTGCTGATCCTTTTTATCGGGATGGCACTGGCAATAGCGGTTTTTTGGGTGCTGGCGGTGCTTGCCATGAAAGGATGGGGGCATCTGCTTTTGCGTCTGTCAGCGGCAGCCGGTGCGGTGGCAGTAATCTGGCGGATCCGCAGTCTTCCGTATGAGCAGTGGCAGACGCCGGTGTATTACTGGATAAACCTAACATTTTTTTATGCGGTGGAAGCAGGTGTGTTTTTCTGCCTGCTGTATTCAATGGTAAAGGACAGGAAGCTGTTTGTACTGAATGGAATCTGGCTGTATGTGATTCCGCTGGTATTGATCGGTCATTCCAATGATTTTTGCATGCGGGCCTCAATTCCAGGACTGTTTCTGGTTATGCTCTGGTGTATACGTGCGTTTGATATATGGGAGAGCATGCGCGGCAGCCGTTCATACCGGATCCGAATCTGCCTGCTGGCCGCAGTGCTGGCGGTTGGCGCGGTTACTCCGCTCCATGAGATGAAGCGGGGCCTGGTGCATACACGGAATTATTATGAAAATGCGGTTGTACCGGAGGACTGGATTTTTACCGGACGGAACTTCAGCGGGAGCACGAAAGGGTTTTTCTGGAGGCATGTTGCAAGGCAGTAGACTGAAAAGGCAGATTTGTACAGCCATGCTGAAACAGGAAAGGCGGGCAGGAAAAGTCGTGTTGAAATAAGAAAAGCGGGTAGGAAAAGTCGTGTCGAAATAAGAAAAGCAGGCAGGAAGAGTCGTATTGAAATAGGAAAAGCAGGGGGCAGCGATGTTTGAACGGATGACGGAAAAGGAAGCACGCAGGATGGTACTGGAAAGTGTCAGGCAGTACTGCGAACAATTTCATATGCAGCAGAAC
>CANOET010000290.1 GCA_947564835.1 uncultured Eubacterium sp.
GGCGGAGCCCAGCGGCACCTTTAGCTTCTGGCGTTTAGCCAGGGCGAACTAGGTGGCGCGCCCGGACGGTGCCACTGCGTAAATGCAGAATGCCTAGGGATTCTTAACATTCTGGAATAGGAGCCGGAAGCCAGGCCCTTTCCCCCTCATCCGGCGTCCGCCTAACCACTAAAAAACGCAACACAATGTCAATTCTGTCCCTGAATCACTGAACCGAATTTCATGAAAAACCTGGTGAAAAGACTCCCCTCCTATGCTATAATAGATGCAGGCATATCAAGCCCCGTACCGATTAAGGAAACGATCCTTTCAAAAATCATAAACTAAGAGGAGGTGTAGCATTTGGACAAAATAACAGGCAGTATGGAAACGCTCAGTGCATTACAGATCACATCCGATATGGAAGGACTGGACGCGGAATGCAAGACCATACTCTATGCAAAAGAAGTACTGGCAATCATTTTACAGGAAGTGGCAGAAGAATACAAAGGATACAGCCGCAGGGAGATTATGGAATTTATTGAAGATGATTCTTTAAGCCAGGCAAAAGAAGTGTCCACCGGAAGAACAAATACGCAGATACGCGGAGGAAACGCGGAATTTATACAGCTAAATGAGAAAGTTTCTTATTTCGACTTTGTGTTCCGGATAAGAAACCCAAGACTGTCAAATTCCAGGGTAACAGTAAACCTGCACGTTGACATAGAACCGCAAAAAACATACCGGCCAGGTTATCCGGTTGAAAAGCGCGGGATTTACTACCTCGCCAGACGGATTGCCTCGCAGCTTACGCTGGCGACAGAGCAGACGGATTACGGAACGCTGGAAAAATGCTACAGCATCTGGATTTGCCGAGACGACATTCCAGTCCGGGAACGTTACAGCATTTCGTTTTATGAAATTACAAATTCACATAATATCGGATACTGTACGACAGACAAAGAGAACTACGATTTAATGAAGCTGGTGATTATCCGGCTCGGACAGAATGAGTTTCACGGAAAGGAAGAGGATGAAGGCTATCATCTGCTGCGGTTTTTGAATGCGGTTATGTATCCGCATAAAGAAGATTTTATGGATATAGTTTCTGATTATATTGATTTTTCAGAAAATAAAGAATTATGGCAGGAGGTAAATACAATGAGCGGATTAGGGCAGAGCATATTGGAGGAAGGCAGAGAGCAAGGGATTGAACAAGGGATCGAACAAGGGATCGAACAAGGGATCGAACAAGGGATCGAACAAGGGATCGAACAAGGGATTCATGCGCTTGTAATGGATCACCTGGAAGAAAAAATACCGAGAGAAAAAAGCATCGTAAAGCTGCAGAGACATTTTGGACTGTCCAGGGAAAAAGCAGAGCTATATTATGAGAAGTATGCCCTGTAAATATGTTAGCAATCAGGTATTTCCAGCCATAAAACAGTGTCCGTACCAGCAAAAGGAATCGCACGGTCTGCAAGCCCTTTCCGCTGGCACGGACACGTCTGGAAAGCATTCTATGCCATATTTGTTTTTCCGTTAATTTAACCCCCTTTTTTACCTATTTCGCATTTTCTGCTTTGTCAAATACCTGTAGCATTCTATCCCAAAATGCATCCTCTTCCTTAATCTTCCGATATTCCAGATCCAGGTTCCTGCAAATCTGATATCCGACCGCCATCCCCGCCCTGAAATAACTCTCCTGGCATTCTGCGGCAAAATCCGCCAGAACACTGCACAAATCTTCCCTGTCCCGTACATCCGTCCGCAATAGCTGCGACAGCTGGTCAAATAACCGTTCGTATGCTGCGTCAACCCGTTTTTGATACAAGTCCTTTTCTTTGTTTTTCGCAAAATCCTCTTCCACGTCTGAAAAATAATCCGCAAGCCTGTCCAGCTGCGCGCGTTCTTTGATTTTTTGAAACTGATCCACCCTGTCTCCTCCTGCCTGTCAGAAACGGCCAGCAGCCTGTGCAAAATCATTGGCTGACCGTACTTTGCTCTGTATCTATCGGTTGCTTTCCCTTTTTTCGTCATAAAATCCACTTTTTCTGGTATATAGGAAAGTTTTCATTCCAATTCTATCTCATTTATACAGTAAAATCAATATGTAACTATTCATTCTGTCAAAAAAGCTGCCAGTGCCGGGCAGATTTTCTTTGACTGGCATAGAGCAGTAAAAAAGGATTTTTACATATGTCAGCAATTATCAATCAGGATCTTTCCATCGGCGTCAATCTGAAAAAACTGCGCCGAAGCAGCGGGCTGTCCCAGGAAGAAGTCGCCGCCAGACTGCAGGTTATGGGATTCCCCATCAGCCGTGAGATTATATCCCAGATGGAACGCGGCCGCCATCATATTAAGGTCAGCATTCTTTTGGCAATGAAAGAGATTTATCATGCTTCTTTTGATGACTTTTTTCAGGATCTGAAGCTGTAAGACATTGCGGCCTCCTAAGCATGCGCCAGCCCAAAACAAGAGGGACAAGTGTTGTATTTCCTGATTTTCATTTCAGGATCTGCAAACTTGTCCCTTACACAATTCCAATGTTCATTTCGATCATCCGTCCCGAATCCCGGCACATCCCATGTTCATTTCGATCATCGTCCCGAATCCCGGCACATCCCATGTTCATTTCGATCATCCGTTCCAAACCCCGGCAGATGCCGGCGGCAAGCGCTTACCGCCTGGTAATGATTTGATCTATCAGTCCAAAATCCACCGCTTCCGCAGCAGACAGATAATAATCCCTTTCGGTAGCCGCCTCAATTTCTGCCAGTGTCCTTCCGGTATTTTGCGCCAGTATCCGGTTCAGCCTTTGTTTACTTTGCTGCATATGGTCAGATACAATTTGGATATCCGTTGCCTGCCCTTGTATCCCGCTGCCATGAATGGCTGGCTGGTGTATCATTATCTCCGCGTTCTGTAATGCCATACGTTTCCCTTTGGCCCCGCCGGCAAGCAGAAACGCCCCAAAGCTGGCAGCCAGCCCGATGCATATGGTGGAAACGTCGCATTTGATATACTGCATCGTATCATAAACCGCAAATCCCGCCGATACCGAACCGCCCGGACTATTGATATAAAACTGAATATCCTTATCCGGATCCTGCGATTCCAAAAAAAGCATCTGTGCAATTAAAAGGCCCGCAGAATGATCACTGACCTCCTCCCCCAGAATGATAATTCTGTCTAAAAGCAGCCTGGAATAAATATCCATACTTCTCTCTCCCCGGCCTGTCTGTTCTATCACATATGGCAGAAAACTCATGCCGCAACTCTTCCCCCTTTCCTTTTCCATGCAGGCATTGCATACAGAATCCTGCCCTGTTTTGGCATAAAGCATCCTTTCCGCCTGTATTCCTGCGGCGTGCAGGTATAAATATGCCGGAACGCCTGTGTAAACGCCTGTTGGGAACCGTATCCCGCTTCAAACGCAATTTCTACAATGGGCCGGTCCGTTTCCGCCAGCTTTCTGGCTGCCAGATCCATCCGCCTGCCCTGGATATATTTATAAAGTGTTACGCCAGTATGCGATTTAAACGTTCTTGCTATGTAAAATTTCGAATAGTTTAGTTCTCTTGCTATATTCTCTAACGACAGTTCTTTTTCTGTCTGATGTTCGAAATGGTCTTCAATGTACGTAAGTATCTGTTTTGTAATCGGCATATGCTCCATGCGCTGAATCTCCTTTCCTTTTTTCTATTGTATCATAGAGCTTTCCCGTACGTCTTAAGAAAAATTGCCCTTATGCGGATCAAACCGTACAATTCCGAAAATATGCAGCCGCCAGATATAAATAAGAAACCGCTGAATACAATAGAGTAAGAGCATATCGCACTGGAGTTTTAGATGAAAACGAGAAAAAACCGTTACGGTATCGTTCTTTCCGTTACAGTCCTTTTATTTTTTATAGGAGTGGCGAAGCTGCTTACAATGAACCAGGCACAGCTGGAACGCCCTAAAGCGCTGTCTGGCAGCAGCGTCAGCCAGGAAGACGCGGATACAGGGCTGCTGGAAAAGAAAAAAATTGCCCTGACCTTCGATGACGGCCCTGATTCAGAATATACGCCGATGCTGTTAGACGGACTTGCCGAGCGGAATGTAAAAGCAACGTTTTTTGTGATCGGTAAACAGGCAGAAGCACAGCCAGAGGTAATGGAGCGCCTGGTAAAGGAAGGGCACCTGATCGGAAATCATACGTACAATCACGTAGATATCCGGCATATGACAGCTTCGGCAGCAAAAGAAGAGATTTTAAAAGCGAATGAGATCATTGCTAAATACACGGGGGAAGAACCGTGTTTTTTACGTCCGCCTTTTGGAAGCGGATCGAGCAAGCTGGAAAAAGAAATTGAAATGATCCCGGTGCTGTGGACGATTGATACGATGGACTGGTCGTGTCAGAATGAGTCTAAAATCTGCAGCACTGTCTATCGGGAGATCAAAGAAAACAGTATTATCCTGATGCATGATGAATACCCGACAACAGTCCGGGCAGCCCTCAGCATTATTGATAAGCTGCAAAAGGATGGATATGAGTTTGTGACTGTGGATAAGATCGTAATGGATTAAGCCGATTTTATAGGCGGTGCGGACGCCGGGTAAGTGGAAAAAATACTATGGCTAACCGGATGACTCTGCGGGCGGTGGCCAGGGGGGGGAGATGGCTAACCGGACGACTCTGCGGGCGGTGGCCAGGGGACGCGCCGGGAGACACACCTTGGGCG
>CANOET010000291.1 GCA_947564835.1 uncultured Eubacterium sp.
GGATTAAGGTTTTATGAATGAAAGTATCTATTAGGGGTTGCAAAACAACGGAGCGCTTACGGAGACTTAGACAGGAGGGCCTCACTCCGACTGTCTTAGTCGCAGTTAGCAATTCGTTCACCGCAGTGTCGTCCGGATAACCACTAAATAAAAATCACAAAATCTTTCTGAAATTTTAAAAAAGTGCTTGCATTATTTTCCCACTTGTGTTAAATTAAATAAGTCGCAGGCAGTAAGCGGCTGTTTATTTGCATAATGCCAATATGGCTCAGTTGGTAGAGCAACGCATTCGTAATGCGTGGGTCGGGGGTTCGAGTCCCCCTATTGGCTTCTTGGTTGAATCCGCTTTGCGGGTTCATTTATTTTATGGATTGCTTTTTATTTTACAAAAGGAGGTTTTTATGAAACCTGCATTATTGGCAACTACGCTGGAAGAAATGATCCGGGAGACGAAAAAGGGCCATCTGGACTGGCTGATTGAACTGCAGTCTACGGACGGGCTGTCGGATTCGTTAAAGCACAGGATCGTGGAGGATGACAAAGAATGGGTCGTGGATGAATGCTTTATTTCGTTTTTCTGCAAATTCCGCGGGAAAGATTACCTGATGATTACTTATGAGCATATTAAACGGTGCGGTGAGCAGGTACGCTCGGATAATCTGGTATTTATGCCGCCTTTGAATGTGCGGTATTTTGATGTCGGGATACTTTCTCCTTATATCGTGGATGCGAATGCCGTGCTGCTGGATCGGTTTCATCAGCTTTGGATGCTTGTGATGGATAGCTATAAGAAGAAAGACGGACATGTGACGATGAAGATGTTTGATCCTTATGATTAAGTATGTGGTTTCTGCCTGTTATGCCAGCGGAATGGGATGGCAAAAACAGGCAGCCACCCCTCATCCGTCAGTCATATTTATTTGATAAATTGTATACAGCCCTTCACTACTCTTCTTTCGTCCATAAATATCCTTCGGAAAAGTACAGCTGTATTCAACTCCTCATTGACTACGCATACAACATCATGTACAAAAGCCCATTTTCCTGTCCTGGTCTGCCCAGGTTTCTCCGGCCAAATGTCTTCCACTTGATAGGATTTCAGAATCAGTGAATAATCGTCATTACTAATAGTAACACGATCTTCATTACTTACAAAAATACATCCCTGAAGATCCATATCTCTGATCCTTTCAAACATTTTATTCATCGGCAGGCCTTGTTCTTTCTCGTAATCAGTAAGATTTATGTTATTTCTATAATTATTTATATTATTATCATAATCATTTGTATTATCGAAACAAGCCAGAGCCCGTGCCATCAAATAAATATCTCTGTTAATCAGCATTTTGGAATCTCTTTGATTAATGTTTTTATCTTCCTCACAAGCTCCGGCGTGAATAACATAAATACTTTTACCAGAATACAAAATTGCAAATCCACATCCGGAGAGGCCACCACTTATAATCATCCGCCTGATTCCCGTCTCATTTATAATACATTGACCTTTTACCCCTGGCTGAGCAGGATTTGAAACACGGTGATATCGGAGCGGCACTTGATTGTCCTGATATTGAAACCCACTCAAATTATTTATAATATCATTACATTGTAATGTCTTCACACATGCATTCTCGCCCATTTTCTCTTTCCTATTTACAACCACATTTTCAATGTTATATCTGTTTATATAAAAACCATTCTCATCGTTTTCAGGGCAATCAAATGCATTTATCCTATAATGGCCGCAATAATGAACTGCCATATCACTATCAATTATCCCAGTTTTCAGTGAAGGTGTAATGTTAACCATAGCCTCTACGCCTCCCCTCTCGGTACGCGGATCGTTGTCATCGTGATCTGGTCATCCCCGTTCTTTTTCTGCTCTTCTAATTCCCGCAGCTTCGCCCGGTACGTTTTTAGTGAATCAATCATCCCTTCAAAATACTCCGATCTGGACAGGTTTTCATACTGGCCGGATTTGTCTTTTGCCGGAAGCTCCTGGAACCAGCCCAGAATCTGCGGCCCCGGGATGCGCAGGATGAACTGTGCCTCTGTTTCGCTTAATTGATGCAGGCCGCAGAAGCTTTCTTTGGCACCGCCGCCGGACAAACGGAAGCCCATAAAGCTGGCGGAAGAGCTGAATGCTGCTTTTTTGAAGTTTTCGTAATCCTGACTGTTTACGTTGGACATCTTCGCGCGCATAACGACGTCTTTTACGATCAGAAACGACATTGGGATTGCCGGCAGGGCGTATGTGCCGCCGTCTGGTGCCGCGGTCAGCTGGCTGATCACATTGAAGGTGCCGTTGTTCATGGCGCTGTTGGCTTTATATGCGTGCAGAATGCCTTTGGCTGTGAGCCCGGCGCCGCCTGCGATGGATGTTTTCAGACGGCGGTAGGAAGGGGTCAGGTCTAAGATTCCTTCGTCAAACCAGCCGCCGCGGTCGATCGTGACTTTTGTGGCGCGCATGCCGATTGTAAAATCGCTGGACAGGAAATTTTTCATAAATTTTGTTTCCGACAGGGCATATTCTCCCTGTGCGCGGACGCTGGAAAAAAACCACCCGATGGCGGAGCTGACGGAAGCGTAGATGCTGTCATCGTTTTGCCGGATGCGGGATTCAACCTGGCTGCGTCCGAAGACAATGTCCATAAATTCGCTGTCTTCGTTATACAGATTGCCGGGCAGCAGGGCATCCCCTTCGTAATTTTCCTTTTCGACCGCTCCGCTGGCAACGATGACCTCTAACTCTGCTACTTCTTTGGACAGGATGGAAATGCGCTCTTTTAAAATCTCGATCTGGTCGCTGTAATCATTGGTTTTTGCCTTTGCATAATGCAGCTCGGCCTCCAGCAGTTCATTGTAAGTCTGGAAATATTTCAGGTTATTTTCGTAATATTTAAAAAGCTTATCCCCGATCTCTTCTGCCAGCTCCGGGCTCAGTCCGAGCGCTGAGAGGAAATTGGCATCCAAACCATTGATTTTTTCTTTGAGGCTTGTCCAGCCGCCTTGGATCAGGCCCGCGATATCCCCTTTGGATACTACTTCAAAAATCAGCTTCATCGCTTCCACAAGCCCGTCGGTAAAGTCCTTAAACTGTTCTGCCTCGCTGTCGTCCATCTGTTTTTTCAGGTCTTTTAGATCAACTTCCATTTTTTGCAGTTCGGTGCTGTCTACCTGGTTTAACAGCAGGATGCGCAGTTCGGATTCGAGGGAGGAAAGGATCTTTTTCTTGGCCTGGTACTGTTCGGTCAGGTACTGGCTGTCCAGCGTTAAGTCTTTCGGGCTGAAATTCGGCGACAAGGAACGGAACCAGTTGCTTGGCTGGAGCTGGACCGGAAGGATCTCCATACTAGCGTCCAGCGAACGGCGGACGCTGCTGCGCCGGTTGGCTTTGGCCTTGGCAAGCCGTTCTGCCGGGGACTGCACGTCCAAAAATCCAAGGATGGTCAGCACTTCATGATAAAAGCCGCGGATCACGGCATCCTGAAACAGGTTTTCCAATGCCTGGTCCTTCGTCCAGGAAGCAGTCGCCAGCCATTTTGCATATCCGTCCAGATCGCCGCTGCTGCTTGCCTTCATGTGCTGCTCGATTTTTTCCTGGTCCCATTCGTATTTCTGTTTTAAATACCGCATGTACATCCGCTGGCAGAACTCGATCCTGGAGCAGGTGATTTCTTCGCCGTCGATCTCGTCTGTAATCGTTTCCATCAAAAACAGGCGCAGCTCCATTTTGTCTGTAATAAAATCCCGGACGTTGGAAATATCAGGTGTATAATTGTTGATCAATGTCTCAAACGTGTTGGAGAGGCGGTTGCCGCTCGGCCCCTGTACAATCGGCGCCAGGTCCATCATATTGTCGGTAAGCCGGAACTCGTTTTCTGCTACGGCATAAGGCTTGGTCAGCGTGCTGCTGTTATAGTCTTTCATAGGATAGGCATAATCGAGCTGGTTCAGCACCCTGCCTGGCATTTCCATGGTAAACAGCTGTGTGCCTTCGCCGAATACCCCCATGATCTGGTCGTATAGCATGGCTGTAATCTGGCCTTCGGAAATCATTTCCGCCGTACCGTCCCCGTCACCGCCGAGCATTCCTGCCGGACTGCCGCCGTCTGCGCCGGATTGCCGCACTGTATCTGCTGCGTTTGGTATGTCTGCCGGACTGGCTGCGGCCGGGGATGCTGCACAATCCTGCTGGCCGGAAGCCTGTTCCAAATTGTCCGCGCTGCCGGACTGCGGTTGATCTGCATGGCTGAGACTGTCCGGCTGAGACTGATCTGCGTGGTCGCTGCTGTCCGGCTGCGGCTGATCTGTGTGGCCTGTACTTTCTGGCTGCGGCATGGATGGTTCCGCTTGCACACTGCTGTCTGGCTGCGGCATGGATGGTTCTGCTTGCATCAGGTTTTCTGGTTCCTGGTTTGTGTTGTTTTGGATTTCCATGTTTTCATTTTCGTTCATAAAGCTCCTCCTTTTCGTTGAAACGGCTCCTGCTTTTGAGCAGGTACGCCTTTCTATTTTTTCCGGTTTTTGCCGGATGCTGACTAACGTGGATATTGCAAAAAAATATTGGGGGGTGTGTTGCGGTTGTTTATGGGGAATGCGGACGCCGGGTGAGGGGGAAAGGGCCTGGCTTCCGGCTCCTATTCCGGAATGTTAAGAATCCCTAGGTATTCTGCATTTACACAGTGGCACCGTCCGGGCGC
>CANOET010000292.1 GCA_947564835.1 uncultured Eubacterium sp.
ACATTCTGGAATAGGAGCCGGAAGCCAGGCCCTTTCCCCCTCATCCGGCGTCCGCATAGCCAATCAAAAACGCAACACAATGTCAATTCTGTCGCCTGGAATCAGAATTTTGCCACTTTGCCAAAAAAATCGTTTCCAAGTCTAAAGCAGCCAATTCCACACAAATGCAGCTAAATACGGCTGCAAAACCGCCCAAACACCATAAACACCCGCTGCCAGCACAATCATTTCCTGCCGGCAGTTCCCCTGGCCGGTATGTACCTTTGAAAATCCGCCCGCGACCAGCCTCGCAAGCCCATATCCAGCCATACACCCCAGCGTATTCATAATCAGGTCATCAACATCTGTCAGCCGTAAAGTAAAAATCTGCAACGTTTCTACCGCCAAAGATAATCCTGCACCAAATAACGCCGTCTTTGAAAAACCCCGGAACTCCTCCCACAAAAGAGGCGCCAAAAACCCTGCCGGCACGAACAAAAGCACATTCAAGATACTGTTTTCCAAATAATTCGCCGGACTGTTCACGGCATCCACCAGCGGAATCCAGTTCACTGACCATTCAAACACCGGATGGTAAATATCCGGCAACCCGGTTGCGCTGCAAACAGCCGTCAGATACAGAACAAATACCAGATACAGCGTTCGCCCCGTCCGGCTGCGCCGCTGAAACAGCCGCTTCCTTAATAACATCAGAAACAGCGGCATTACAATAACCGCTTCTGCAGCTACATCTATTCCTATTGCTTTTAAACGATACATTTTTCCTCCGCATAGAACTGTTATTTCTTACGATATCCGTTTCCCGTCAGAAAATCTGAACCGGAGACGGAATAACCGTAGATTGCGTACCAGTATACTAAAAATTTTACCGGGAGTTTTGCAAAATTCCATGCATTTTTCTTAACATTTTCTCACAATCCTGCTGATATCTGCCCGTGATTCTTACTTTCACGATTCTGCCGGCGCCTATTTGTTGTCCTTACTATTTTAACCTTGTAATGCGCTTTTTATGGGTTATGAACACATCAGACAATGTTACAGTTCACACCAAAAAGCAGGACAGCTGCGAACTGTAACGGCATCCAGTCCTTGAACAAGGTGTGAACAGTAACGGCTACTCATAGTAACGGCAGATTTTACCGAAATATATCTTGGCATCTTGTACATAATCTTATATAATGCTACTTAAGGCCGGTCGGCAGATTGTGCAGTGCAGCTGCTCACCGTTCCTAAGAACAGTATACAGCCGGCACATCCTGCCTGCATCATCTATGAAAAAGGAGTATAAGCATGAACTTTGAAAATGAAAAAGATTATATTATGAGAATCATCCACGAGGTTATAAAATTGCTGATCAGCCTCATACTTGGCAAAAATGCGAACCAGGAGGAACAATCCCCGGAAGAGATATACAGCCTGTCCGACAGCAAATGCAGCCAGATCAAGTCCATGGTGGACCGAGGGGAAATCAATGAGGCAGAAAATATGCTGTTTGAAAAGCTGGACGGTACAGACAAGGCGTCCGCTGCAGAAATGATCTTTTTTTACGAGTATACCAGTCAGAAGTCTTCTGAATTTTTGAAACAGCATAACTACTCTAAAGAAGAAGTACTGGAAGGGCTGCGGATGCTTGCAGCAAAAACCGGATTCCGACATATGACAGATTTGCTGGAAGAATCTTAGTATGGATGAACTAGAAAAGAAATATTTTTGATCTTGTGTTGTGATTTTTTGATTCCCGAAAGATCTTGGTTATTCAGGGGATGCGGCTGACCAGAAGCTTCTTAAATTTCACCTTTACATTCCAAGGAAAAACAAGTTATAATAGAAAAATCTGATAATCCACAGCAGCCTGCCCATCCTGGCCGCTGTAATAAAAACAAGGGAGGAAATACGGATGCATACAGTTACTCTTGGCAAAACAGGCATTACCGTCAATAAAAACGGCTTCGGCGCCTTGCCAATCCAACGCATTTCAAAAGAAAACGCTGTAAAAATGGCCCGCAAAGCATATCAGGCCGGAATCACTTATTTTGATACCGCCAGATGGTACACAGACAGCGAGGAAAAGCTGGGCGAAGCATTTGACGGTATCCGGGACAAGGTCTATATCGCAACAAAAACAGGCGCTTCGACAGCGGAAGTATTCTGGAAAGATCTGGAAATATCGCTGAATAATTTACGGACCGATTACATTGATGTTTACCAGTTCCATAATCCGCCTGTCTGTCCAAAGCCAGGCGATGGCAGCGGCTTGTACGAAGCTATGCTGGAAGCAAAAGCGCAGGGAAAGGTACGGCACATCGGGATTACGAACCACAGGCTTGCCGTTGCGCAGGAAGCTATTACATCTGGCTTGTATGAAACACTGCAGTTCCCGTTTTGCTATTTAAGCGGTGATCAGGAGCTGGAGCTGGTACGCAGATGCCGGGAAACGGATATGGGATTTATCGCAATGAAGGCACTGTCCGGCGGATTGATTACAAATTCTGCGGCAGCTTACGCATTTTTGGCACAATATGATAACGTACTGCCAATCTGGGGCGTACAGCGTGAGACGGAATTGGATGAATTTATTTCTTATATCGGGCAGCCTCCGGAGATGACAGATGAAATCGCAGCTTTGATTGCGCAGGACAAAGAAGAACTGAGCGGAGATTTCTGCAGAGGATGCGGATACTGTATGCCTTGTCCGGCGGGCATTGAGATCCATACCTGTGCGCGTATGTCGCTTTTGATCCGCCGTTCTCCGTCTAAAGCGCAGCTGACGGAACAAGCGCAGGAAATGATGAAAAAGATCGAGGGCTGTCTGCATTGCGGACAGTGTAAGGGAAAATGTCCGTATGAACTGGATACCCCGGCGCTGCTGCAAAAAAATTATGAAGATTATAAGAAAATACTGGCAGGCGATGTTCAGGTGGACTAAAGGCAAATCAAGATAAGAAAGAGGAGTTTAACATGAAACAGGAGAAAAAAAGAAATTCGTTCTCAGGATCCATCGGCTTTGTACTCGCAGCAGCCGGGAGCGCCGTCGGCTTGGGCAATATCTGGCGGTTCCCATATCTGGCAGCCAAAGACGGCGGCGGACTGTTTTTGGTATTGTATCTGATTTTGGCGCTGACCTTTGGATTTACGCTGCTGACGACGGAAATCGCAATCGGCAGAAAGACAAAGCAAAGCCCGCTGACAGCATATGGGAAAATCCATCCGAAATGGAAACCGCTCGGCATTATCGCATGCCTTGTTCCGGTCATTATTATGCCATATTACTGTGTGATCGGCGGCTGGGTTGTCAAATATCTGCTTGCTTATCTGACCGGACATGGGGCTGAAACCGCGGAAGACGGATATTTTACAGGTTTTATCACCGCAGACGTTGAACCGGTGATTCTGCTGTGCGTATTTTTATTTGCAGTTGCATTTATTGTTTTCCGCGGTGTAAATAAAGGCATTGAAGCGTCTTCTAAAATAATTATGCCTCTGTTGTTGCTGCTTGTAATCGGAATTGCCGTGTTTTCACTGACGATTGAGCATACAGATGAAGCAGGGACCGTACGTACCGGTATGGAAGGCTTCCGGATTTACGTCATTCCCAACCTGGAGGGAATGACCGTCAAAGGATTTTTCACAGTGCTTCTGGATGCGATGAGCCAGTTGTTTTTCAGCCTGAGTGTGGCCATGGGAATTATGATCTCGTATGGCTCCTATGTACAAGACGACGCCGACCTTGTAAAATCCATCAACCAGATTGAAATTTTCGATACGCTTGTCGCATTTCTGGCAGGTGTAATGATTATCCCGGCGGTATTTACCTTTATGGGCAGAGAAGGCATGCAGGCATCCGGCCCGAGCCTGATGTTTATCTCCCTGCCAAAAGTATTCGCCGCAATGGGCAGGGTTGGGACGGTTGTCGGCTGTCTGTTTTTTGCAATGGTGCTGTTTGCCGCACTTACAAGCGCTGTTTCCATTATGGAAGCGGTTGTCTCCAGTTTTATGGATGAATTTCATGTATCGCGTATCAAAGCAGCGGTAATCGAAACGATCATTGCACTGGCTGGCGGCATATTTGTATGCCTTGGCTACAATAAGCTGTATTTTGAATTTACGCTTCCTAACGGCGCTGTCGCGCAGATTTTGGATATTATGGACTATATCAGCAATAATGCCCTGATGCCCGTTGTGGCGATTGGGACGTGTATTCTGATTGGCTGGATTGTTAAGCCGAAAGTAATTATTGATGAAGTGGAAAAATCCGGAAGCTCTTTGGGCAGGAAAAGGCTGTATGTGGCGATGATCCGGTTTATTGCACCTGTGCTTTTAATTATTCTGCTGCTGAAATCGGTGGGATTATTGAATATTATTTAGAACACGTTTTCTAACCTGGATGAACCTGGAAAACACTTTTGACATTGTGTTGTGTTTTGCGCTTTCTGAGAGATTTTAGTTAGCCGTGGGGTGTGGATGACCAGAGGGATGTGGCTGACCGGGTTGGGATGTGGCTGACCGGACGGCTCTGGGGGCTGTGCCCAGAGTCTGGTTATTGGCAAGCTTACAACGCTTGAATTTGTGTTTCATGTAAAGCCGGTGAAAACCAGCCGTATGAGGGGGAAAGGGCCTGGCTTTCGGCGACGTTGGAAGAATGTTTAGAAGCCCTTGGTATTCTGCTCGTTAAATCAGGGGCGGAGCC
>CANOET010000293.1 GCA_947564835.1 uncultured Eubacterium sp.
TAAAATTAAACGCTAACGATAATTTAGCATACGCTGCCTAGTTGCAGCTGTCTGATCTGATGCACCTGCACATCAGAAACCAGGCATCGACGATGCAGGAAACGATGCATATTAAGCTTTGCATATGCAGGCGTATCATGAAGCTACTGAAACGGTAACCGTGTCTGTGAGGGTACCGCAGAGGGAATGTTAAATTACAGACTACGCTCGTAGAAGTACGGTGGAGGGATCTTTGGACACGGGTTCGATTCCCGTCTATTCCACTCATACAAAAGGGACTCTGCGGCGAAAGGCTGTATTTGTCCCAATTTTACAGAATATATGTCCACTTAATTTTACAGTGTTCTTTTGAACTTTGACTCAATATTGCGCAGCGAACATAGATAAGCCAAGCGTCAGCATAAATTGCTGAAAAGCAATGGGGAATACCAAAGTCATCCGTTTTTTCATTAATTCATTTTATTTGTTCATAAGCCTTTTCTCCTTCTTGATTGACACAATATTGGTTCTTCGCTATAATTATACTGTTTTTTTATTCTGGAAATATATCAATATTCTTTTCATTATTATAACAATTCTACGAAAAGCAGCGTAGTGCAGTATGAGCATCTTTATTGATTTATAAATGGCAACTCTGAGAAAGTGTCTTATGATCATGCGGAATATCCGATTTATATACGTTGTGCCTGTCTAAGCAGCTATCCGGATTATGCCGCGCAAAAAGGAGGGATAACGTGAGAATATTAGTTGTGGAAGATGCAAAAGACATGAATCGTCTGATTGTAAAGACTTTGAAAAAAGCCGGGTACAGCGTGGACGGTTGTTTTGACGGCGAGGAAGCGCTGGATTTTTTGCCGGGCGCGGAATATGATGCGATGATCTTAGATGTTATGATGCCGAGGCTGGACGGGTACGGGCTGCTGCAGCGTCTGCGGAACCAGGGTGTGGATACGCCGGTGCTGTTTCTCACGGCCCGCGATGCTGTGTCAGACCGTGTGAAGGGGCTGGATCTGGGAGCGGATGACTATCTGGTCAAACCGTTTGATTTTGATGAATTGCTGGCCAGAATCCGTGCGATGACTCGTAAACGTGCCGGGAGCCGCAGCAACGAGTTTACGATTGCAGATCTTACTGTGGATATCAAACGCAGGACAGCAGCCAGAGGCGGTGTGGATATTCCGCTGCTTCCGAAAGAATTTGCGATTCTGGAATATATGATCCGCAATCAGGGCATTGTATTATCCAGGGAGCAGCTGGAGAATCAGATCTGGAATTATGAATATACCGGCAGCTCCAATAATATGGATGTCTATATCAGCCGCCTGCGCAAAAAGATCGATCATGGCTATGATGTCCGTCTGATCCATACCGTACGCGGTGTGGGCTGGGTGCTGCGTGCGGAAGGTACGGGAGATGGCGTATGAAAAAGATCTCTGTGAAAGCAAAGATTGCGACATGGCTGACGCTTTTGACGGCGCTGCTTGCCGCGCTCCTGGTCGTTTTTATGCTGCTGATCAGCAGCCAGGTAGCTGTACAGACCGCGTCCGGCCAGCTGATTGATACCGTAAAGGATAATCTGGACCAGGTCCATTTTGTGCAGGGAAAGGCGCAGATGGGAAGCAGTTTTCACTTTTACCGCAACGGCGTGACGACACTTGTATATAGTAAAAATAAATCCCTGCTTGCCGGGCAGATACCGGTATCATTTGCGGCCAACGAGCCGTTTGAAAACGGCAGGATACGTATGGTGGACACTGGAGAGGCGCATTATCTGATGTTGGATCTGTGGCTTGCCAATGGCTGGGAAAGCGGGGTCTGGGTGCGGGGTCTGATAGAAGCGCCGGAAAACAGGATGTTTGTCAATAGCCTGTTAAAAGTATCCGTTGTGGCGCTTCCTGTGTTTATGGCGCTGGCGGCTGCCGGCAGCAGCTGGATCACGCACAGGGCATTCCGGCCGTTAGACAGCATCAATGCCACGGCAGAGGCGATTAATGAGGCAAGCGATTTATCCATGCGCATCGGGCTTCCGCCCGGCCAGGATGAATTTTCCAGGCTGGGCAGTTCCTTTGACCGTCTGTTTGAACGTCTGGAACGGTCGTTTGAAGCAGAAAAACAGTTTACAGCAGATGCTTCGCATGAACTGCGCACGCCAGTATCCATTATCAAAGGGGCATGTGAATATGCGGTCAAATACGATGAGACGGAAGAGGACAGGCAGGAAACGATCGATATGATCCGCAGACAGGCAGAGAAAATGTCCGGCATTATTTCCCAACTGCTAAGTATGACAAGGCTGGAGCAGGGGACAGAGCAGGCAGGCATGGAACCGGTAGAACTGGGAGAGTTCCTGCGCCAGCTATGTGCAGAGCATTCCTATGATCCTGACCGTGTCCGCACCATCTGCGAAGAGGCGGTACAGATCCAGGCAAATCCGGGCCTGCTTTCCAGACTGGTCATTAACCTCGTGGAAAATGCGCTCAAATACGGCAGGCCAGACGGACAGGTATGGATCTTAGCCAGCTGCACGCAGTCAGAAGCATTGCTGCAGGTACACGACGACGGCGACGGGATTGCTAAGGAGCATCAGGAAAAAATCTGGCAGAGGTTTTATCAGGTGGATGCCTCCCGCAGCGGCGAAATGGGAGCCGGGCTGGGGCTTCCGCTGGTGCGCCAGATCGCGCAGATCCACGGCGGATATATGACACTTGAAAGCGGGAAAGGGCTTGGATGCACGTTTGCACTGCATTTGCCGCTTGATTCTGCTTCAGATTCTTTATAAAAAATATTTCGATTTCATGTGCATTTCATAGTGAGGTACTAGAATCTATTTTAGAAACAGAGAAGGAGGAATCTATGAGGATAAAAAAAATCGTATGCATAGCCGGGCTGTTCGTACTGCTTGTCAGCGGCTGTGCCAGCCAGCAGCAGAGCCAGATGAAGTATATTGGCGCCGCAAAGGCCAAGAGCCTGGCTTTGGAAGCCAGCGGGGTATCCGCCTCACAGGCAGAATTTTCCACAGCCGACCTGTCAGACCGCGACGGGCAGGATTATTACCGGATAGAGTTTACGGCGCTGGGAGAGGATTACTATTATGATATTGATGCTCTGACCGGAGTGATCATCGATGCAAAAGTCCCGGCGGGAAGCGTGAAGAATCAAATGTATGCGTCAGATACAAGTCAGGATACGTCACATACAATCCAGGATGCGTCAGATACAATCCAGGATGCGTCAGACACAAGTCAGGATGCGTCAGATACAAGCCGGAATACGGCAGACGCAGGTCAGGATACAGCAGATACGGCCAAGAAGACAGACACAGCTTCGGATGGGATGATTTCTATGGAAGAGGCCCGGGCAAAAGCACTGGCACACGCAGGGCTTTCAGACGCAAAGGTCACTTTTCTTAAAACGGAGCTGGATATGGAAAACGGAGCGAAGGTTTATGAGGTTGAATTTCTGGCAAACGACGGCAGAGAGTATGATTATGAGATCGATGCATCTTCCGGCGATGTGACCAGCTATGATTTTGATGCAGAATCCGCTATGCCTCCTGCTTCGGACGGGGACAGCAAGATTTCCGCACAAAAAGCAAAAGAGCTGGCGCTGGCTCAGGTTCCGGGAGCCGGACTGGACGACATACTGGAGTTTGAAACAGATCATGAGGACGGACGGATACAGTATGAAGGCAAGATCGTCTATGAAGGAATGGAATACGAATTTGAAATCGATGCTTACAGCGGGGCATTCCGCAGCTGGGAGGCAGAACCATTTGAATAAGAACAACGACAACCATACACAATCAAAGGCAGGAGGATGAAAACTATGAAACAAAGAAATAGAAAGAAAGTAACAGCAGCAATACTGGCAGCAGGATTTATGCTGGCAGGCAGCCTGGCCGCAGCAGACGGCGTGCAGGCTGCGCGGATTTCCAATGCAAACCAGGCCAGACAAAAAGCACTTCGCCAGGTTCCGGATGCAACCGTGACGGACGTGGATCTGGACCGCGAAAACGGTGTGCAGGTCTATGAGATCGAGCTGGTCAAAGGAACAAAAAAGTACGATATCACCTATCGTGTCTCCGACGGCAAAATGCTCGAATACGGATGGGAAAAAACCGTTGTCAGCCCGAACAAAAACCGTTCGCTGATTAGTGCAGACAAATGCAGGCAGCTTGCGCTTGAGAAAGTAAAAAACGGAACGGTTACAGCTGTTTCACAGAAGGCAGACGACGGGATCGATATCTATAAAGTCAAGGCAACAGCAGGCAATAAGCGTTATACGATGGAATACCATGCAAGAACCGGGGCGCTGATCGAATATAAATGGAAGCTTGCGGCATCTGCATCCTCCTCCAGCAGCCAGAATGGGGACATAGGAATGGAAAAGGCAAAGCAGGCTGCATTAGATGCAGTGCCTGGCGCAACAGTCGTTCAGGCGGAATATGATGTGGATGACGGCGTGCCGGTATATGAGATCGAGGTTGTGAAAGGGAATTATGAATACGAGTTTAAGATTGATGCAAATTCCGGGGTTATTTTAGAGCAGGACCGTGATTGGAGAGATTAGGGACGGGTTTTTTCAAATGTTAAAAATCGTTTTTGGTTGGCGATGCGGACGCCGGATGAGGGGGAAAGGGCCTGGCTTCCGGCTCCTATTCCAGAAT
>CANOET010000294.1 GCA_947564835.1 uncultured Eubacterium sp.
GGAATAGGAGCCGGAAGCCAGGCCCTTTCCCCCTCATCCGGCGTCCGCGTAGCCATCAAAAATGCAGCACACCACTACAGTAAAGGAGAAACCAGATGGATATTTTAAAATGTGAAGGAGTCAGAAAAGTCTACGGCTCCGGCAGCAGCCAAGTCGTTGCTTTGCATGGCATCGACCTGGCAGTCAGAAAAGGGGAATTTGTGGCAGTCATGGGGGCGTCTGGCTCCGGGAAATCTACGCTTATGCATATTTTAGGCAGCGTGGACAAGCCTACAGGCGGAAAGGTCCTGATAGACGGGACAGACCTTTCCCGCCTGAATCAGACACAGGCAGCCGTGTTCCGGCGCAGGAAAGTAGGGCTGGTATATCAGTTTTATAACCTGATTCCGACGCTAACGGTGCAGAAAAATATTCTTCTGCCCCTGGCGCTTGACAAGAAAAAGCCAAATCAGGAATATTTTGAGGAAATCGTCCGTTCACTTGGCCTTTCAGATAAGCTGGAAGCCCTGCCGAACCAGCTGTCAGGCGGCCAGCAGCAAAGAGCCGCGATTGCGCGTTCGCTGATTTACCGCCCGGCGCTGCTTCTGGCGGATGAACCGACGGGGAACCTGGATCAGAAAAATTCCAGGGAGATTATCGACCTGCTCAAGCTTTCCAACCGCAGCCTGGAGCAGACGGTAATCTTAATTACACATGATGAAAAAGTCGCTTTGGAAGCGGAACGTGTCATTACGGTTGAGGATGGACGTATCATCAGCGACGAACAGCGGAGGTGAGGGATATGTGGAAAGATGTTTTCGCAGGGTATTTGAAACACAGCCGTTCAACCGGCTTATCGGTCCGGCTTTCGGCGCTGATAGCGGCGCTGCTTTTATCGCTGCTGTGCGGATTATTTTATAATGCCTGGAAGTATGAGGTGGAGCGGATTGTATTGGACGAAGGCGGGTGGCAGAGCCGGTTGTCCGGGGAAATCGGTCCGGATGCCATGGCATCTATAAAAAATTATGCAAATGTAAAAGATGCGGTGGTAAACGGGAAGGACGGCGGGGAAGGCAGTGTGGTTACGGAGCTGTATTTTTATGATTATCATACGGTCTTTTCGGATACGCCGCGGATTGCAAAGCTGGCCGGGATTGCGCCTGAACAGGTGGATTACCATTATGGGCTTTTGGCTATGTATCTGGTCCGCAGCGAGAATGACCCATCCCCGCGGCTGCTGTTTCCTCTGTTGCTTATGATCACGCTGCTGGCCTGTTTTTCACTGATTGTGATTATACACAATGCATTTGCTGTATCCATGCATGCGAGGGTGCATCAGTTCGGTATTTTATCGAGCGTTGGGGCGACGCCGGGGCAAATCCGCTGGTGCCTTCTTAAGGAAGCAGCTGCGCTTTGCACGGCCCCGGTACTGGCCGGGAATCTGCTTGGCATTGCGGGCAGCATAGGGCTGGTGCAGCTGTCGAATCTTGTGCTGGGAAACAGCCCTGCGGGGCGGCATCCGGCGTCGGCTGGCTATCATCCGCTTGTTTTGCTGCTGACACTGCTTGTTACAGCGGTTACCATATTTATTTCCGCATGGCTGCCAGCCAGGAAATTAAGCAGGCTGACGCCGTTAGAAGCAATCCGCAATACCGGGGAGCTGCAGTTAAAACGGCGCAGGAAGCCCGGGGTCCTTGCGCTTGCCGCAGGGGTGGAGGGGGAATTGGCGGCAAATGCGCTGAAAGCGCAGAGCAAAGCGCTGCGGACGGCATCCCTTTCTTTGATCTGCTCGTTTCTGGCCTTTACGGTGATGCAGTGCTTTTTTACGACATCACAAATCAGTACAAGGGAAACTTATTTTGAACGGTATCAGGACGCCTGGGATATTATGGTTACGGTACGCAATGCAGCTGTGGATACATTTGAGCAGACAGAGGCAGTGCAGGCGCTTCCCGGGGTAAAAAGCGCTGTCGTGTATCAGAAGGCAGAGGCAAAAAGAATCGTTGCAGAGGATGAGATCAGCGAAGAGATGAAATCGTGCGGCGGTTTTTCCCATGCTTCCGGCGGCGATGTATCAAAAGCCGAAGGCGGATGGCTGGTTCATGCTCCTCTGGTTATATTGGACGATCATAGTTTTGCTGAATATTGCAGGCAGATCGGCATTACACCGCGGCTGGACGGGGCGGTGGTCCGAAACCAGATCCGCGATGTAACAAATCCGGATTTCAGGCATCCGGTGTTTATGCCCTATCTGAATGTACAAGCAGCAAAAGGAGACGCAGCCGGCAGCCGAAAGTTATCAGATGGGAAAGAAGATGCGGCAAGTGTTTTTGGGCTGTCAGATGGGAAAGAAGATGCGGTCAGTATTTTAAGGCCGTCAGATGGCGAAGATCTGACGGCGGAGCTTCCGGTATTGTCTTATACCGCAGAAGTCCCCGTTTTAAGGGAAGAATATGCGACACAGGATTATTACGAGCTGGTGCATTTTCTTCCAGCGTCTTTATGGAAAGAAATCAAAGGAAAAATCGGTGCGGCGCAGGAGGATCTTTTTATCCGTGTGCTTGGCGAAGAGAACGCGTCATTGGAGGAGCTGTGTACGGTTCAAAGCCGGATCGGCCGGCTGCTTGGCGGAAAGCATCCGTTTGAGAGCACGAACCGTATCCAGGAGTATGAAACAAACCGCAGGCAGATCCAGGGGATGCAGGCGATATTCGGCGGTTTTTGCGTACTGCTTGCCATGATTGGAATCGGTGATGTATTTTCGAATACACTTGGCTTTGTGCGGCAGAGGAAACGGGAATTTGCCAGGTATTTGTCCATTGGGATGACGCCAAAAGAGCTCAGGAAAATGTTCTGCCTGGAAGCTTTGGCTTTAGCCGGGCGTCCGATTTTGATTACGCTGCCGTTTTCAGTTTTCGCAGTGGGCTATATGCTGAAAATCAGTTATCTGGAAGCAGGGGAATTTCTGGAACAGGCGCCGCTTGTCCCGATCGGTATTTTTATGCTGGCGGTTACAGGCTCCGTGGCGTTGGCTTATGCGCTTGCCTGGCGGAGTATGCGCAGCATCAGCCTGGCGCAGGTGCTTAGAGATGATACGATGATGTAAGCAGGCGGAACCGGTTCCGGTCAAACTCCAAAAGGCCTTCCCCGCGCATTTTGCTAAGCTCATTTGACATGGCGCTGCGGTCAACGGACAGGAAATTGGCCAGCTGCTGGCGGTTAAACGGAATTTCAAAATGGTCGCTGTCCTGCCGCCTGGCTTCTTCGGATAAATAAGAAATCAGCTTTTCGCGCGTCGTACGTCTGGACATATGTGAAAGCTTTTGTACGAGCTGCTGGTTCTTTCCGGATATGGCAAAAAACAGGTTCTGAATCACAAGCGTGTGAAAGCGGCAGGCACAGGAACAGGCTGTAAGAAGCCGCCTGATCTCAAAAAACAAAACAGCGCTGTCTTCCACGGCAGCAACGTCGTTTTGCAAAGGCCCGCTGTCCGGTGCCAGATACGCTTCGCCGAACATTTCCCCCGGAGCAATTTGCCCTAAAATACTGCGGTTTCCCCAGTAATCATCATTTTGAATATGCAGTCTGCCTTCGGCCAGAATAGCAAGGTCAGCTATACGCGTACCCTGGCTGAAAATGCAGCTGCCTTTTGGATAAGTCCGAAGCCGTGTGTGCAGGCAGTGAAGTATGGAGGCGAGTTCATCGTCATGGATTCCGGTGAAGAGCCTTGTTTTTTTGAGAATGGGAATATATTTTTGCATCTGGACCTCTTTCTGTTGTAAAAACAACCGCATGATTTTTTTATCTTACTATAATAAAAAAGGAAAGTAAAGGGACTGCTTTTATTTTCTGTGTAATAATGAAGAAATGGGGGAATGGGAATGATTCGAAAAATAATCAAAATTAACGAAGAAAAATGCAACGGCTGCGGCGCCTGTGCCGCGGCCTGCCACGAAGGCGCAATTGAAATCATCAACGGAAAAGCAAAGCTTACCCGTGAAGATTATTGCGACGGGCTCGGAGACTGTTTGCCATCCTGTCCGATGGATGCGATCACGTTTGAAGAACGGGAAGCTCCTGCCTATGATGAGGCAGCAGTGCTTGCGGCAAAGGCACAAAAAGAAAGCAGCAGCGAACCGCTTGCATGCGGCTGTCCGGGTACGCAGTCCAAAGTCATCCAGCGGGAAAACGATAGCTGCGGGGCGCCTTTTGCTCCGGCAAAAAGCCAGCTTTCCCAGTGGCCGGTGCAGATCCGGCTTGTGCCGGTAAACGCGCCTTATTTTGACGGTGCAGATCTTCTGGTTGCAGCAGACTGTACCGCTTATGCTTATGGAAATTTTCATGATACGTTTATCCGGGACCATATTACATTGATTGGCTGTCCGAAGCTGGATGAGGGCGATTATACGGATAAGCTTTCGGAAATACTTGCTGTGAATGATATTCGGAGTGTAACGGTTGTGCGTATGGAGGTGCCTTGCTGCGGCGGTATTGAAAATGCGGTAAAGGGGGCCTTGCAAAAAAGCGGCAAAGTGATTCCGTGGAGAGTTGTTACGATTTCTTCTGATGGGAAGATTTTACGGCAGGTGCCGCGGTAAGTGACAGTCCTGTGTTTGAAACGGGGATGTGGCTGACCGGACGACTCTGCGGGCTGTGGCCAGCGGATCCCCTGGCCACAGC
>CANOET010000295.1 GCA_947564835.1 uncultured Eubacterium sp.
CGCCCAAGGTGTGTCTCCCGGCGCGTCCCCTGGCCACAGCCCGCAGAGTCGTCCGGGTACCCACATTCCCTGGCCACACACAATCGTCCGGGTACCCACATTCCCTGGCCACACACAATCGTCCGGGTACCCACATCCCCTGGCCACACACAATCGTCCGGGTACCCACATCCCCTGGCCACACGCACAGTCGTCCGGATACCCACATCCCCTGGCAAATCAAAACTTTCCGGGAAAAAACGCAACACCATCTCAGTTCTGTCACCCGGAATAATATTTTACCATTTTGTGCAAAAAAGCGTTCCTAAGTATCTATTCTCAGTATTTCTGCATCCGATATCTTACATGATGTATCACACACACCGCGATACTAAATAGCAGCAGGAAATAAAAACTGATTCCCCGCGTTACACACATAGACGGCACCACATACTCCACAGTAAACACATCACGGAACGCCCGCTTATACATTAATTCTGTAATCCCCTGCGCACCCGGCAGCGGCAGCATGTCGACAGCAAGATAGATCGACATCTGTATCATCAGTATCGTCAGTGCATCCGCACCCTCCAAGCCAAACCCGCGGTAAACGATATATGGCAGGATAAATACGAGACAGCGCTGTCCGAATGTCACCAGTATGACAACAGCCACCTGCTTTTGGTTGCGCAGCAGAAACTGCACTGCATTTTGATAGCTTTCAATAAATTGGTCAATCCGGGCAGTCCGCCAGGCTGATTTTTTTAATATTCTGATCCGAACGAGCAGCTTTTCTATATGTAAGATCATCCATCTGGCAAATCCGGGGAATATCATTACGATCAGCAATACTGCAACCAGCGCTGTGTTTAAAAACATGCCCAAATAAAACAGGTTCAGGTATTTTCCCAGATTTTCCTTTAAGACCGGAAATCCGAACAGTACCATGGCAATGCCCATCAGAACAAGCACCAGCTTGTAGACCAGCGCTACGGTCATCAGGACGACGGTGCTGGCTGACAGATCATTGCCATCCCGTTTCATATGGTAAAGCTGCATCGGCTGGCCTCCGGTCGCGGACGGTGTTATTCCAGAATATAAGAAGCCTACAAAGGAATAGCGGATGCAGTCCCCAAACTTTGCTTTTCCCTGTATCCCCCGCAGCAGATACCAGATCATCACTCCTTCCAGCATTGTGAAAACAAGCGCTGCAAGGGCTGCGAGCAGCAGGTAGGACAGCTTCATTTTGGTTAGGGCTGCCGCGACCATCCCCATATCATTATCCTGAAATACCGTATAGATCGCGAGTATTGCCAAGATGATAAAAAACAGGTAACTGAGCTGATTTTTCCGACTTGCATTCATCTGATGAATCCTCCCTCATGCATCTGACAATTCCGAATATTCTAACTCGATTTTACTCTGTTTTGATCAAAATGCAACCGGAAATTTAAGAATTTCCTTCCCATCCATATTTCAGCTTGCCGCTTTCTTTCCATCCATCGGACATATCAAATACGATCGTTTTTTTCTCTCCTACCAGGTATAAGCGGTCTTTCACATAAACACTCCGCCAGCGTCCGCTGTCATATGCGTATTGTCCGGCTGCCAGTGTACGTTCTATTCTGCTGATAAATTTTCCTTTTTTATAGGAAACGACACGATAGTTTTTCTGATAACCCTGCTGGTATGCTTCTGCAGTAAATGCAATCAGATTTTTCTCCGGGTCTGCCAGCACGGCTTTGTAGTCGTACATCGCATCGCAGTAGGTCACGTCCTTTAATACCAGCTTCGCTTCCTCTTTCACCTTTCCCGGATCTGAGATGTCAAACATGGACAGCTTAACGCCGATCGTTTCCCCGCTTTGCGGATCTGTCTCCATACCGATGCCAAGCAGCCTGTCATGACTCCAAAAATGCAGGTATTCCGAAAATCCAGTCACTTTCAGCTCCCCGATTACCTTCGGATTTTGCGGATCGGAAAAATCAACGGTAAACAGCGGATCCGTATTGCGGTAAGTTACGAAATATCCAGTCTCACCGGTAAAACGCGCCGCGTAGATCTGTTCGCCTTTTGCCAGCCCGGTCAGCTTTCCGGTGACCTGCAGATTTTCATCCAGTACATAGACCCGGTTTTCCCACGGTTCCTGATCTGTTATGGATGTAAGCACCTGCAGATAACCGTTTCGCTCATGGATTGCAAAGGTATCTTCAATCGTTCCTTTCACCGTTTTCGCCGCCCTGGCCTGCATCTTCCCGTCGGCCTCCAGTGTAAACCGCGCAATCCGTGTGCGGGACAATTCATTTACATAAGCATGTTCATACAAATATACCGAATGGCTGGTTACGTAGAGCTCGGCATAATTGTTGACAAGCAGCTTTTGATCCAAGATCTTGTTATGGTCAGCCAGATCCATCGAAGCCATCAAAAGACCGCCGTTGCCCTCTTTGGGAAGATAGATACAGTCTGCGCTTACTACTTTGCCGTTCACTGCGGGAAGCCAGGATTTTACCCCGTCATCCGCAAGCGCTTCACTGCGCGGCATGCCATCTGCAATGCCAAATCCTAATAACTGGTTGGTAAACAGGTACAGACGGTTACCGATTTTCCGCGAAGTTTTATACCAGCCATCCTGCTCGGTGGTATCCTTTAGAACCGGCTTCCGCGGATCTGAAAGATCATAGGTCACCACTTTCGTAACAGCTGCTGTATCAACATACTGCACCTCATCTGCTAAACACGTTTCCGCCTGCTGATCTGTGTCTTTCACCTGCAGCGCCGTTTTTTCCGTTTGCAGGATCACAGTCAGCATCTTATCCGCTACGTACATTTCGCAGATACGGTCCGTATCTTCATCCAGTTCCGGCCGTATCGTCCCTGCAACCGCAGGTATCCTGTCACGCACATCCAGAATCTGAATCTGTGCATCCTGCACCACGTAAATAAAGCTGCCGTCAGTCTTTACAAAATCGCTCTCATCCACACCTTCCACCTGCAGATTCGTAGACGAAAAATCCGGTCTGTCCTGATCCTCACTATTTTCAGCAGCGGCCTCTTCTTTCCTGCTGCCAGACATCAGATCTTTGTCATTATACGCCCAGTCAGCGCTGCTGTCATCCCGGATCATCCCAGCTACATCATTTGTCGCAGACTTTTTCCATTCCATTTGTTTCTTCACGGTTTTTTTCAGCACATCATATACTTCCCCATAGTCAGCAGCCAGTGAATACATATTCCCTAACTTTTTCACAGGCACTGCCTTCGCCGTTTCCGCATCATTCACAGCATCATTATCTTTGTCAGCATCCATAACAGGCAGCTTCCCGCCGCCGTCATTCCCAGCCCCGTCACTGCCGCCATTCCCGGTTCCATTACCGCTGGCATTAGCCGTTCCATTCTCATTCCCGGTTCCACCACCGCTGGCATTACCCGTTCCATTCCAATTCCCGGTTCCACTACCGCTGGCATTAGCCGTTCCATTCCCGGTTCCATTCCCAGATTCATTCCCATTGGCATTCCCGGTTAAATTAGTATCTGCGGCCTGCGTGTCATACTGACGGGTATAATTTTGATAAGACAGTCCTGCCAGCCCAAAGCAGAAGCATAGACACGCTGCGGCTGCCACAGTCCGGTAACGGTTCCTTTTCCGGTGCGTCCTTCCTTCCAGCCGCTTTTTGATCTGCTCTGGTTTTAAAGCTTCAGGTACGTACAGTCCATGTGCCGATTCCACGATTTTATCCAGCATCTCCCGTTCATCCATCCTAATCCCTCCTGATTAACTACAAATCACTTTTCATCCACTGATCCTTAAGTTTCTTTAATGCCCGGCTCTCTTTCGAGCGGACCGTATTTTCATTCATATGCAGCTGCCTGGCAATTTCCTTGCCCGTATATCCCGCAAACAGGTGCATGGCAAGAATCATCCGTTCCTGCTGCGGCAACTCCCAAAACAACATACGTACCTGCACATGCTCTGCCGCATCACCTGTTTCCGGCGCTGTCAGATGCTCTGACAATTCCTGTGACCATTCCACCGTCTTATGTGTATACTCTTTTAGCTTCCGTTTACACTTTGCGGACAGAATACGGAACATCCAGCTGCGGAATGCCTCTTCCCTGCGCAGCCTCCTGACCGATGCAAATGCATCTACCACCGCTTCGCTGACTGCATCCTGTGCGTCCGCGGGATTTTTTAAAATAAAAACTGCAAACCGGTATAAATCCTCATAAATCTCCTGATACAAGCTGGCAAATGCATCTGCATCCCCATGCTTCGCCGCACGTACCAGCTCCAAATATCCATCCATGGCATGCCTCCCAAAGATACCCCCAATAAGCCTTTCGTTTTTTATACTATGCTTTGCTGTATATAAATATAGTGTTGTCACAATGGAATTTTGTTGCAAGTGGTACTGATTTTTTTAACAGTTATCTTGGTTAGCTGGGGGACGTGGCTAGCCGGACGACTCTGCGGGATATGGGCAGGGCATGTGCCTAACCGGACAACTCTGCGGGATATGGGCAGGGCATGTGCCTAACCGGACGACTCTACGGGCGGTGGGCAGGGCATGCGGCGGGAGACACACCTTGGGCGGACTGGGGCAACGCTGCGGTGAACGAATCGCTAAC
>CANOET010000296.1 GCA_947564835.1 uncultured Eubacterium sp.
CCGCCCAAGGTGTGTCTCCCGGCGCGTCCCCTGGCCACCGCCCGTAGTGTCGTCCAGATTAGCCACATCCCCTGGCCGCAGCTGGCCAATATCAAGTACGCAGATTCTCACTCATCAACCGGATCAGCTCCCCCAAATCATAAGGCTTCGCCGTATGTGCATTCATTCCGCAGGCAAAGCATTTTTTTACATCATCCGCAAAAGCATCCGCGCTTACCGCAATAATCGGTATTTTCCCTGCATCGTCCCGCGCAAGCCCGCGAATGGCAGCTGCCGCTTCGTACCCTGTCATAACTGGCATCCGAAGATCCATTAAGATAACGTCATACCATCCCGTTTCGGACTGTTCAAATTTTTCCACACAGATTTTCCCATTTTCGGCATGGTCTAATTCCATGCCCAGTTCTGACAGCATGGCTTCTGCGATCTCCCAGTTCAGTTCATTGTCTTCTGCAAACAGCACACGCCTGCCGGTCAGATCCGTATCCTGGTCCTCGTTTGCCTGCTGTGGTTCCTGCGGTTTTTCTTCGGCAAACGGGCGCAAGCTGTCATAGAGCTGTGAACGGAACAGCGGTTTTGCAACAAAGCCTGCCACTCCAGCCTGCTCTGCCCGTTCTTTCAGTTCATCCCATTCCCCGTCTGAGAGCAGAAGCAATGTCAGCCGGTCGCCGAAACGGCTGTGCAGCTGCTGCGCCGCAAGTATGCCGTCCTGGCCCTGGATGTCCCAGTCAAGCAGGGCAAGCTGGTTTTCCTCTTGATCGTAGTTATGTACTTCCAGCCATTGACTGGCATGTTCCGGATCTTTGATACATTCTGCACGCAGCCCGAGGGACATTAACATATTTTTTGCCGTCTTGCACCCTGTTTCATCGTCATCAATGACCAGGACATTCCTGTCCGGCAGACGCAGCTCCTGTTCCTGCTGTTTTATTTTTTCCATATCAAGGGAAACGTAAAAATCACTGCCGCGGCCTGGTTCGCTTTCGACCCGGATGCTGCCGCCCATGGCGTCTACAATATACTTGGTAATGGCCATACCCATCCCGGCGCCCTCGCTCTTTTCCACGCGCGCATTGTCTTCTCTTGCAAATGCTTCAAAAATCTTTTCCTGAAATTCCTGCGCCATCCCGATCCCGTTATCGCTGATATGCAGGCAGGAACGGACGTAGGCATCTCCCTTCGGGGACGGCTCTTCGGAAAGAAATACCTGTATTCTGCCGCGCTCCGGCGTAAATTTCACGCAGTTGCCGATGATATTCAATAAAATCTGGCTTAAACGCACCCTGTCCGTATGTACGTTTTCAAACACGATATCTTCAATGTAAATATCAAACTGCTGCTTCTTCTCCTGCACCTGCGGCTGGATCACAGACATCACATTCTGCATGACCTCGCACAGGGACAGCGGCTCCATATGCAGGGAGAACACACCGCTCTCCATCTTGGCCATATCCAGCATATCATTGATCAGGCCGAGCAGGTGGCGGCTGGATACACTGATGCGCTTTAAGCACATCCGGATCCTGCCCGTGTCATCCAGGCTGTTCAAGGCAACAGACGTCATCCCCATAATGCCGTTCATCGGCGTGCGGATATCATGGCTCATATTGGAAAGGAACTCGCTTTTGGCCCTGCTTGCACGCTCCGCCGTATGCCGCTGCATCTCTGCAGACTGATAGGCGCTGTTTAATTCCCGCATCTGTTTTCTGGTCAGACGGTAATACCCGGCAAACACCATTAGCAGGGCAAAAAGGATAAACGCGCAGCCCGCCAGCGAACAAACCGACCATCTGTCCGTCAGCTGCCTGACCGTCTGATCCAGCGTATTATAAGGCATGTGCAGCAGCAGGTACCATTCTGAGGCAGGAAGGGCCGTGCAGTAGAGGTTCCAGTGTTTCCCGCCAGACTCAATCTCACCGGAATAATCCTGCCCCTCTTCGATCGATTCCTTAAGCCTTGCAACATCCTGCTCCTCCCAGCTTGCCTGATGAAAGTAATTGCCGCTCTCCACATCCGCGTTCTGCATAATAAACGTCCCATCTCTGCGGATAATGGAATACTCCACCATACTGCTGTCAATATTCACCGACAATGTATCTCTTAAATAACTGGCAGGAAGCCCTGCCACAAGCGCAGCGCTCTTTTTGCCGTCCCCGGTCTCGTAAGCGGCCGGAACACCGATCAGCACCACACGTTCCCCATGTATATCCCGCCCGGCGCTGACATTATTCCTGCCGCCCATGACGGAACTATGCAGCACCTGCGGCACCTCCGGCTCCACCTGGGAACCATAAATCATCTGAAACTCCCCGCTATCCGTATAAAACGCCAGATATTCAAATCCCCTGGAACGCGCATAATAAGCCAGCTCCAGACACACTGCATCATACTTTGCCCTGCGCGAAGGCGAGACAGCATCCACCAGCGCCTCTACCTGTGACAGGCGCAGCTCAATGACCGTCCCGAAATGTGCGGCCACCTGCCGGCTCATACCTGACATATAAATCACACCAATTTCTTTGATCGCATCCGCACCCATCCGGTTCATCCACATGGCCTGCAGATTAAAGACAATCATGCAGAAAACAGATACTAAAATAAAACTGGCTGTTAAAAAACGCGTAGTTTTATGCTTCATCACCATTCCTCCCGTCATTCCCAAAACCGTATTTCATCAGCCAGAAGCCGGCTGCTTTTTCCGATTGGTTTTGCCGTTCTGCCTTTTTATCTATTATAGAATATCCTGCCGTGATTTTCAATCATGAACCAGAAGGAAACTGGCATCAAAAACAGCAGCACAGCCCGGAACCATCCTTCCGCCGGGCCATACTACAGTTTTCTATTTTATTCTTATATTTAGTTTTCTATTTACCAGCGTCTGCCGGACAATATTTCCCGGAAAAGTCTGTCCGCCTGTTTTCCGGCAATGCCTGTCAATCCTGCTCCTGCGCAATCTGCCGTATTTTTTCCAAATCAGCGATCAGCTCTCTGGAATAAAGCTCTGCCTGATTATAAACAGCCTCCGCCTTTGAATAATCTTGCTGTTTTAATGCCTGGATCGCTTCGCCGCCAAACTTATGGAAACGTTCATGCTTCTTTCCAAGCCCATCCCAGATCTGGCGTATTTGAGCGGAACGCGGGGTCATGGCATAGTAGAAATGTCCAAATCCGCATTTGGTGGAATCCAACTGCAAAGGTACGACACTGCGCTGCTTCACCATATTTTTCAGATTCCGAAGCCATGCCTGGTGCGCGGTAACCGCATTGCCGATATGCTTGGCAAACTCGGAATTTTCCAGATGGAAAAACGGATCCTCCGACAGCACACCCATCTGCTTTACAGTATCGTCCAGTGTTTTTTCAATATCCACAACCGGTTCCGTCGCCTGTTTCAAATCCTGGCCGACGTTCTGCATAAAATCAGTGCTGTCATGCAGCTGGTTTTCCATTTCTGTCATGGAACTGCTGATCTCTTCGCTGACCGCAGCGATAGAGCTGATGGATTCATTGACTTTGATGACATGCTTGTGGTTTTCGTTATTGAGTACCCAGACATTTTCAATCTTTCCAGTCATGGATTCGAGCGCATGAATCGTACTGGCGGCGCTTTTCACGCTTTTTCTGGATGCCGCTTCAATCTCCTCTACAAAATTGCCCATATTGCCGGTCAGCTTCTGCGTTTCTCCGGCAAGCGCGCGGATCTCATCCGCCACAACGGCAAATCCCCTTCCGGCTTCCCCGGCCCGGGTCGCTTCGATCGAAGCATTTAACGCCAGCAGGTTCGTCTGTAAGGAAATAGACTCGATGCCTGTGATCACTTCGTTGATACGGCCGATAATTCCGGTCAGATTATCCATATCTTTTTGCATCGTGCGGGAAATATCAATGGTCTGTGCAGACAGGTCACGGATATCCGTCAGGTCGGTCTGGCACGACTCAATCTTTTCATTTACCTCGGTTGTCTCAGAAGCGATATGAGTAATCGCATGGGCCAGTTCCTCATGCTGGTTGTTCGATGCGCCTGAAAACATGGCATTGCCGGACGCCGATCCAAAGATCGTCTCAGCGGCCTTGGATACTTTGCGGGAGATAGACAGGATCTTTTCTGTCTGGTGCTGCATCGTAAGGTCCAAAGAACTGATCTGCATAACGGCTTTGATATTTTTTTCAAAAATTTCTGCAAATTCCCGTCTTGCTTTTACCAGTCGCTTATAAATATCATCTAATTCCGGTTCTTTTGCATAGTCTTCAGCTTTTAGTTCTGATACGGCTCTTAAGAGCTTTGTCTTTTTTCCTCTCATTGCATACCTCTCGACGCTTTTTTGAATTTGTTAGTTTTTATCTACTGTTTATGATACGGAATTTTGAGGATTTTTGCAACCTTTTTATGCAGGAAATTTGTGAATGTATGCTGCTGTGGGTTTGTCGGTCGTGTTGGGGGAGCGAGGGGTATGTGGTTCGGCGGACGTGTCGGGGTCAGCGGAAAGGCGCTGCGGCCCGGCGGCATAGGACTGGGCGGACTGGGGCAA
>CANOET010000297.1 GCA_947564835.1 uncultured Eubacterium sp.
GGCGCGTCCCCTGGCCACCGCCCGCAGAGTCGTCCGGTCAGCCACATCCCCTGGCTAACCAAGATCTTCGGGTAGCTCCAAAATGCAACACAATGTCAATTCTGTCGCACGAGTTAAAATTTTGCCATTTTGCGCAAAGAATCGTTTCTAAGTGCCTAAATCAGACTGCGCGAAACCCTAATTCCTGCCCGGATAGAACACGGATGGCTGATGAACAGTCTGGGATTGTGGTACTGCGCGGCCGGCTGTATCATTCCTGGTCAGCACGGCGCCCCAGGCCTGCTGCAGGCGTTCCAAGGACCATGCCGCATTTGCCGGACTGGTGGACGGCAGCTTGTGCGCGCGAAGGCCGGTGGCCGGTAGCTGGTATTTTTCATATAATTCGTATGCTTTTGCCCCGTTGGCAAGTATGGTATGGATGCTGGTGCGTGCGAGCAGCCCCGCAATGTCACATGGAACGACATTGCGGATGCTGCTGTCGGAAGAGCCGATAATGTCACATTGGCTGATCACGTCCCAGACAGCAAGATGACGGCGCAGAATCAATGATTTTTTCTCATCTGTTGTTTCCGGCACGGTTTCTTCATAAATCTTTGCCAGCAATTTCCAGAAACGGTTCTGCGGATGCCCGTAGTAAAAATGGTTCTCCCTGGATTTTACAGAGGGAAATGTCCCCAGGATCAAAATTTCGGATTGTTTGTCCCATACGGGGTCAAAGGTGTGGGTAACGGTCTGGTAAGCATCCATCAGTTTTATTTAAATTTCACGGCGGTGCCGTATGCCATAACCTCGGCGGCGCCAGCCATGACCGATGCTGAGGCAAAGCGGACATTGACGACAGCGTCTGCGCCGAGTTTTTCTGCTTCTTCCACCATGCGCCTGGTTGCCAGAGCTCTTGCGTCATTCATCATATCCGTATAGGATTTCAGCTCCCCGCCGACCAGCGTTTTAAAGCTTTGGCCGATATCGTGGCCCAGATTTTTGCTCTGGATCGTGCTTCCTTTTACCATGCCGAGCATTTCCAGCTCTTTTCCTGAAATATAGTCTGTATTTACAATTACCATTTTCCTGTCTCCTATATCAATTTCCTTCATATGTAATGACGGATGCAACATCATAGCTGGCCAGCTTGTCACGTCCGTGCAGCCCGGCCAGCTCCATCAGCAGGACTACTTTGACGACTTCTCCACCCAACTGTTCAATCAGCTCGATGCTGGCTGCAAGCGTTCCTCCGGTTGCAATCAGGTCATCCACCAGAACGACCTTCTGCCCCGGCACAATAGCGTCCTTATGCATCTCAATTTCCGCCGAACCGTATTCCAGGTCATATTTTGCGCTGACTGTCTCACATGGCAGCTTCCCCTTTTTACGCACCGGCACAAAAGCTTTTCCCGCCTGGTATGCGATCGGGACGCCGAACATAAAGCCTCTGGACTCGGTCCCTGCCACGACATCAAAATCTACGCCGTCCAAAAGGCCCATCATCGAATCGACGGCCAGCTTTAACCCGTCCGGATCCTGCAGGACGCTTGTAACATCACGAAATATAATTCCTGGTTCCGGAAAGTCCGGAATCGCCCGTACATATTCTTCCATTTTTTTCATCGGTATTCGGTCTCCTTTTTCTGTTAAAGATTTCTGCCATTCCAGCCCCAGTCGCGGATGCCGGTATAAGTGACATATACATGGTCCTGCGGAATGCCCAGCTGCTGTTCATAAATACGGCAGACTTCGGCAGTCATCTTTTCGCAGGCGGCGGAAGAAGCGTTTCCAAACAGGCTGATGCCCACAAAAGCACCTTTTTCCAGACTGCTGCCTCCCATATACAGGCAGTATTCATCGTCAAATCCAACCATAAGGAAACTCTCTGGTTTGCTTAAAATGGAAATCGCCTGCCCGAGTTCGGTTTTGATGGCTTCTTTTTTTTCGTCTGATACTTTGACTGTGATTTTTGAGTCAATAAATGGCATGTTTTTGTACTCCTTTATTTTAGTTGCCGGGATTGTACCGACAGTTTTATCATATCACTTTTTGGAGGGGATGACTATATGATTTTTTATTTTTCTTGTAAGTGGCTGCCCGGAAAAGTTGTGGTTACATACAAAAGGCTCTAACTATATTCAGCAGGGGCTTTGTTAGTTATTAAGTTTTTACATGCTTATTGGCTTGGCGCAGGCTGTTTTTTAAATACTTCTGGCAAGTTGCTGTAAACGCAGGTTGATTATAAAGCTCCAAATGGTAAAAAAGTTTTGCATACGCCCATAGATCATAATGAAAACATTCTTTTCCCGTAACCGCGCATTTGGAATGTGTTTGATATAAAGCATTTGCAAAATTTTCTTCATATGGCCGGGTATCACAAATATTGGAAGGGAACTTCATCATAAAATTTTCAGCCAGATATTTTCGGAACCCGTCTTTTTCTTCATAGGAAATTTGCAATTTGTGCAGCGTCTCATAAACCATGTAGGCTTTTACCGTGCTAAGGCCTGTTCGCAATGCGAGCAGCTCATTTGCATTTTTAGCGGTTCCTTTTCCGCAGAGTGGCCTTGTCTCGATAATGGCGCCGCATATGCAGGAAGCCAGCTTATGCCGGTCCAGTCTCTGGCTGGACATATTTTGCTGGGCGCGGTGCCGATATTCCTTGAATTTACGTTCCAAAGCGATAGGAAAATCCAGGTTTTCGATTTTGCGCTGTACGTAATAATTATGATTATTTTGAACGATCTGTGAAAGCAGTTCTTCAACGATAGTATGGTATAAGTATGTATATGTCTCAGATAGAGATTCATTCATTTGGAATAACCGCCTCTCTATTTATTATCATATGAAAAACTGTCGTCCGGCTCATCAAAAAATCTGAGTTCATGGTGTGTGATCGCACCACCGGAATAAAATTTTAGCACCTCGCCAAAATCATAGTCATCATTTTCCGGCAGGATGTTATTTTCGTTTTCTGATTTTTCTAAAGCCTCAAGCAGAGCTTTTGCTTCTGGTGACATAGGTAGTCTCCTTTTTATTTTTTTATGGTATTAGTATAGCATATTTTGCATAATGTGTGTAAAAAATTGATTATAATTTTGATATATTTGCTAAATTAAATTGAAAATTGCTTGGAAGCTTTTCGTTTCCGCAATTTAAAAACAAATAGAGGAAAAGCCCGGGACAGCACACTGCGTCTCAAGAAAAATCCGTCTGGAATCGCAGTGCCTGACCGCATGCCGTTACCGGGCAATATGTTCTTTCACAGCCTCACTGACCGCTTTAGCCATACGCGGATCAAATGCCTGCGGCATAATGTGCTCATCAGACAATTGTTCTTCCGGCACAAGCCCGGCGATTGCCTTTGCCGCTGCAAGCTTCATTTCTTCTGTAATCTGTTTGGCATGTCCTTCAAGCGCGCCTTTGAAAATCCCCGGAAAAGCAGCGACATTGTTTACCTGATTCGGGAAATCGCTTCTGCCGGTGCCGACGATCCTGACCCCGGCTGCTTTTGCGGCGTCAGGCATAATTTCCGGCACCGGATTGGCCATAGCGAACAGCACAGCGTCTTTTTGCATGGAAGAAGCCATTTGCGGCGTTACGATTCCGGGAGCTGAGACACCGATAAAGATATCCGCGCCTTTCATCGCGTCTGCCAGTGTTCCGCAGGCATTGGAAAGATTGGTTACTTTGGTCATCTCCAGCTGCATCCAGTTCAGATCTTTGGTATCTTTTCCAAGGATTCCCTGGCGGTCGCACAAAGTCAGATGCAAAAAACCATAAGACAAAAGCAGCCTGGCGATCGCGATCCCGGCAGATCCGGCGCCGTTTATGACGACGCGGCAGTCTTCCTTTTTTTTGCCTGTGATTTTCAGGCTGTTGATAATGCCTGCCAGCACAACAATTGCTGTTCCATGCTGGTCATCGTGAAAGACAGGGATATCCAGCATTTCTTTTAACCGCGATTCGATCTCGAAGCAGCGCGGAGCGGAGATGTCTTCCAGGTTAATGCCGCCGAATCCGGGTGCGATGGATTTGACGGTGCGGATAATTTCTTCGGTGTCCTGGGTGTCCAGGCAGATAGGTACGGCGTTGATGCCCGCAAATTCTTTAAATAGAACGCATTTGCCTTCCATCACCGGCATAGCTGCGTACGGCCCGATATTTCCAAGCCCGAGAACGGCGCTTCCGTCAGATACGACAGCGACGGTATTGGACTTGATCGTGTAGGTATAGGCAAGGGAAGGATCTTCTGCGATCAGCTTGCAGGGTTCGGCGACGCCGGGAGTGTAGGCGACCGCGAGGTCTTCGCTTGTTTTTATTGGGAATTTAGAGACGGTGTCCAGTTTTCCGTTCCATTTTTTGTGCATAAGGATTGCTTTTTCTTTCAGGTCCATGGGGTTCTCCATTCTGTGTTTTCGTTTTTGATGCTGGAACCGTTCAGACGGGGGATGCGTTTTGGGTATTGTGTTGCGGTTGGTGATTGGCTATGCGGACGCCGGGTGAGGGGGAAATGGCCTGGCTTCCGGCTCCTATTCCAGAATGT
>CANOET010000298.1 GCA_947564835.1 uncultured Eubacterium sp.
AAGCTAAAGGCGCCGCTTGGCTCCGCCCCTGATTTAATGAGCAGAATACCAAGGGTTTCTAAACATTCCTCCAACGTCGCCGGAAGCCAGGCCCTTTCCCCCTCATCCGGCTGGTTTTCACCGGCTTTCCATGAAACGCAAATTCAGGTGTTGTGAAGCCTGCCAATAACTGGGTTCGCAGGTGTTGTAACACCTGCCAATAACCAGATTCGCAGGTGTTGTAAAGCCTGCCAATAACCAGACTCTCAGGTGTTGTAAAGCCTGCCAATAACCAGACTTACAGGTGTTGTAAAGCCTGCCAATAACTAGACTCCCCTGGCCACAGCCCGCAGAGTCGTCCGGCTAGCCACATCCCCTACCGCAGCCCGCAGAGACGTCCGGCACAGCATTTCACATGTGTCTTGTCACAAAAGTATACATATGCTATAATAGCATCCATATTGTAGGTTTGGCAAACTTGTCATACAGCAGAGCGCAAAAAGCGCATTTCAAGAAAGAGAAGGGTATCTATGAAAACAGATATTTTAATTATCGGCAGCGGATGCAGCGGACTGTACTGCGCGCTTCACCTGCCCAAAACCATGCAAGTCACTGTTATCACAAAATCCGACCTGGAAAGCAGCGACTCGTTCTTGGCCCAGGGCGGCATCTGCATGTTAAAGGACGAAGCGGATTATGCAGATTATTTTGAAGACACCATGCGCGCGGGGCATTATGGGAATGATCCGACATCTGTAGAGATCATGATACGTTCCTCCGGGCAGGTCATCCGCGATCTGATCGGATACGGAGTTGATTTTCAGCGGGAAGCAGACGGGCGGCTGGCTTATACACGGGAAGGCGCCCATTCGCAGAACAGGATTTTGTTCCATAAAGATATTACAGGCCGGGAGATTACGGGCAGGCTGTTGGAACAGGCGAAAAAGGCTGCAAATATCCGGCTGCTGGAATATACGGTGATGCTGGATATCATCAGCCGTAACAACTGCTGTTACGGAGCAGTCATCCGAAAAGCAGACGGTGCAGTGGAACAGCTGCAGGCATCATACACGGTGTTAGCTACGGGCGGCATCGGCGGGCTGTTTGCGCATTCCACGAATTACCGGCATCTGACCGGGGATGCGGTAGCGGCGGCGCTGCGGCATCAGGTAGCGCTTAAGGATATCCATTATATCCAGATTCATCCGACGACGCTTTATACAAAGGATAACGAAGAACGCAGTTTTCTGATATCCGAATCGGTCCGCGGAGAGGGTGCCAGGCTGTATGACAGGCACATGCAGCGTTTTGTCAATGAGCTGCTGCCGAGGGATGAGCTTACGGCGGCAATTCTGGCACAGATGGAAAAAGACGGCATGCCGTTTGTCTGGGAAGATTTAAGGACGATTCCAAAGGAAGAACTGCAGGCGCATTTTCCGAATATTATTGCACATTGTGCTGCGATGGGCTATGATGTTACCAAAGAATGTATCCCTGTCGTTCCGGCACAGCATTATTTCATGGGCGGCATCCGTACGGATTATGATGGCCGCACATCCATGGACCGGCTGTATGCCGTTGGGGAGACTGCCTGCAACGGGGTACATGGCAGAAACCGCCTGGCCAGTAATTCTTTGCTGGAGAGCCTTGTTTTTGCAAAAAGGGCGGCGAAAAATATTTCTTCAAAAGATATTTCATTAAATGAAGCGCTGCCGCAGACGGAGGAACTGCCAGAAGTGACTGATTGGAAGGTTTATGATGACCCTTCTGTTAGCACAGACAGCCGGAACATTGTTTTACAGGAGATCTACAAAGCTGAAAAATGTAACCCGTCTATCGTGTATGCTGAAAATAAGATGACAACTGTCTGCCAGGCGAAGGGCTGAGATTGCCGGACAAACAGGTAAAGATTGCCAGGCATAGATTGTCAGACTGGTATATTTTGATGAAAAGAGAATTGTTAAAAAGAAAGGAATCAGAAAATGTTTGACCCAATTACAATGAAATTGAATGTGGATCCGCTTATTTTAAGCGCTTTGCAGGAGGATATCACAAACGACGACGTATCTACGAACAGTGTAATGCCGTATGCACAGCTTGGTGAAGTAGATCTCATCTGTAAGCAGGACGGCATTATTTGCGGCCTGCAGATTTTTGAGCGTGTATTTACGCTGCTGGACGAAGCCGTACGGATGGAGTGCCAGGTTGCCGACGGCAGTGCGGTTTCAGACGGTCAGCTGATCGCGAAAGTGTACGGGGACATCCGCACATTGCTTTGCGGGGAGCGTACGGCGCTGAACTATTTGCAGCGGATGAGCGGCATTGCAACTTATACACACGAAGCAGCCCGTCTGCTGGAAGGGACGAAGGCTCGTCTGCTGGACACCAGAAAGACATCTCCGAATAACCGTATTTTTGAAAAATATGCAGTCCGTACAGGCGGCGGGTGCAACCATAGATATAATCTTTCAGACGGAGTCCTGTTAAAAGATAACCATATCGGAGCGGCAGGCGGTGTGGCAAAGGCAGTTCAGATGGCAAAAGCATACGCCCCTTTTGTGCGCAAAATTGAGGTCGAGGTTGAAACGCTGGATATGGTAAAAGAAGCGGTGGAAGCGGGCGCAGATATTATTATGCTGGATAATATGACACATAGCCAGATGAAAGAAGCCATACAATATATTGCAGGAAGGGCCGAAGTGGAAGTATCCGGAAATGTGACAAAAGAAAATATCACAGCACTGACAGACCTTGGCGTGGATTACATATCAAGCGGAGCATTGACACACTCGGCGCCGATTTTAGATCTTTCGCTAAAGAACCTGCATGCCGTAACAAGGGATCAGCATTGAAAAACAAAGCCTGTGACTGCGAACGCTCCGTAACCAGGAAAGGAGGCGACACAGCATGAGCGGAGAACAGCGTAGAAAAAAACTGCTGGATATCCTGGCTGGCAGCAAAGAACCCGTAGCAGGGATGATGCTTGCAAAACAATTTCAGGTCAGCCGCCAGGTCATCGTACAGGACATAGCGCTTTTACGCGCGAACGGAACGGATATTCTGTCAACCAGCCGCGGGTACCTGATCATGCCCACACAGCAGGAAGCAAGCAGGGTTTTTAAGGTGCTGCATTCCGATGACCAGACCGAAGAAGAACTGACACTGGTTGTAGATTTGGGAGGTAAAGTCAGAGATGTGTTTATTTACCACAAAGTCTACGGAATTGTCCGCGCGGATATGAAAATACGGTCACGCAAGGATATCCAGGTCTTTTTAGACGACATACGCTCCGGCAAATCCAGGCTGCTGAAAAATGTGACGTCAGGTTATCATTATCATACGGTAGCCGCAGAGGATGTGCAGACACTGGACGCGATACAGGATGAATTGGATAAAAGGGGGATGCTGGCGCAGCTGCAGGAGGATGAACCAAAGGAACTAAGATACGGCTCCACCGGCTGAACAGTTATCATTTCCCTGCATATCATAATAAAAAATATCCCGGAAAATGCACAATTATATGAGCTTTGAGTCACGCATGGAAGATTCCTGCAAACATGCGCTTACACTTCCGCTTACGCCAGAATCAAAATACGTTCTTTTCAGCGATTGTCACCGCGGAGATGGCAGGGCAGATGATAATTTTTTAAAAAACGAATTTCTTTACCTGGCGGCGCTGCGGTATTATAAGCATTCCGGCTTCACGTATGTGGAGCTTGGAGACGGAGATGAACTCTGGGAAAACCGCTCACTGGAAAAGATCCGGCAGATGCATCCTCACAGCTTTGAGATGCTGGCACGCTACCAGCAGGAAGACTGTTTACACCTGGTTTACGGAAATCATGATATGGTAAAAAAAGATGCTGATTATTGCAGGAAATATTTTGGATGCCGCGCTTATCCAGGCATATTGCTAAAGGATTCACTGGGGCAGAAAGATCTTTTTCTGACACATGGCCATCAGGCCGGAGTCATGAACAGCACGTTTTGGAAAGTCAACCGGTTTCTGGTCCGGTATCTGTGGAAGAATCTGGAACTCCTGGGTGTGCCGGACCCAACCAGCGCGGCGAAAAATAATACACGCAAAGAGCATACAGAAAGGCGGCTGGCGGACTGGGCGGCTGCGCATGGTATGATACTGATTGCAGGGCATACACATCGTCCGATGACTGGATCTGCGGAATCACCGTTTTTTAACACCGGCAGCTGTGTACATCCGGCGGGAGTGAGCGGGATTGAGATCGAAAACCGCTGTATGACGTTGGTGAAGTGGTCACTGGGGACACGGAGTGACCAGGCTGTTTTTGTAAAGAGGGAAGAATTGGGAGGGCGTGTATGTTTAGATGAATTTTAGATTAGTGGGGGTATTTGCAGGTATTGTGTTATGATTTTTTGCGGACTTTGGGGTGATGGGGTGCTGCGGATGTGGGTGGCGGCGGGAGGGGGAGTGGCTATGCGGATGTGGGTGGCGGCGGGAGGGGGAGGGGGAGTGGCTATGCGGACGCCGGATGAGGGGGAAAGGGCCTGGCTTCCGGCTCCTATT
>CANOET010000299.1 GCA_947564835.1 uncultured Eubacterium sp.
CATGAAACGCAAATTCAGGTGTTGTAAAGCCTGCCAATAACCAGACTCTGCGGGCGGCGGCCAGCCACATCCCCTTGGCGAACCATGATCTTTCGGGAAGCCAAAAAAACGCAACGCAATCTCAACTCTGTTGCTTGGGATTAAAATATTGCCACTTTGCGCAAAAATTCGTTTCTAAGTACCTAACGCAGTATTCCATCCGGATTCCCAATACTTAAGCTTTCGCCATTGCTGAACAATTTGATATGTGTTATGATAACATAAGAAAGATGAATCTGGTACGGCAGCTCAGTATTTCTGAATGCAGCCAAAACAGATGATGTTTGTTTAAAAAGATGCAGAAAGGACTGGAAAATGACACTACTTATTAAAAACGGCCGCGTTATAAATCCTGCCACGAAGCAGGACGGTGTGGCTGATGTGCTGGTGAAGGACGGGAAAATTGCGAAAGTTATGCCGGATATTCAGGAAACAGCGGATCAAACGGTGGATGCCGGCGGGTGTTTTGTGATGCCGGGATTTATCGACCTGCATGTACATCTGCGAGATCCGGGATTTGAACAGAAAGAGACGGTCGGCAGCGGGGCGGCGGCAGCGGCGCACGGCGGATATACAACGATCGTGGCGATGCCGAATACGAAGCCTGTGGTAGATAATGCGGATGTTGTAAACTATGTACACAACAAGGCGAAAAGCGTGACGAAGATCAATGTCCTCCAGGCAGGCGCTATTACGCAAAAAATGCAGGGGCTGCAGCTGGCGGACATTGAAGGTATGGTCCGTGCGGGCAGCCCGGCGATTAGTGAAGACGGGAAATCGGTTATGAACGCATATGTGCTGCAGGCGGCTATGAAGCTTGCAAAACGGCTGGATATTCCGGTATTGTCGCATTGCGAGGATCAAAACCTGGTGAACGGCGGTGTCGTGAATGCGGATGAAAATGCGGGCAGACAGGGCCTTCCGGGTATTACAAACAGTGTGGAAAATGTGATTGTTATCCGTGACGTGCAGCTGGCGAAGGAGACCGGGGCAAAGCTGCATCTGTGCCACTGTTCGACGAAGGAGAGCGTGGAGATTGTAAAAATGGCAAAAGCAAGGGGCAACCGTGTTTCGGCGGAAGTCTGCCCGCATCATTTTACCTTGACTTCGGATGATATGGCGCCGGGAGATACGAATTATAAGATGAACCCGCCGCTGCGGACGAAAGAAGATGTGGAGGCGCTTCGCCAGGGGCTAAAGGACGATATTATGGATGTGATTGCGACAGATCACGCACCGCACACAAAAGAGGAAAAAAATGATTCTATGATGCGCGCGCCGTTTGGCATTGTCGGATTGGAAACCGCTGCCGCGCTGACCTACACGGAGCTGGTGCTGGGCGGTTTTTTGACACCTATGCAGATGGCGGAAAAAATGAGCTGGAATCCGGCGAAAGTGCTTGGGATCGACAAAGGAAGCCTGGAAGAAGGAAAGGACGCGGATCTGGTTATTTTTGACCCGGAAAAAACGTATACGATTGATGCGGCAAAGTTTGCATCCAAAAGCAGGAATACGCCGTTCCAGGGACGCCGGGTGACGGGCGCCGTATCTATGACGGTTGCGGGCGGAGAGATTGTATACCAGGCAAGATAAATGCGGGACAGACAGACGAAAAAGTTAGAAAAGAGAAAAGAGGTGGCTTTATGATAAATAAGCTGGTGGAAAAGATCAAAAAGACAGAAGCGCCGGTTGTAGCAGGGTTGGACCCGATGCTTTCTTATGTACCGGAGCATTTGTTAAAAAAATCATATGCACAGTTCGGTGAGACGCTGGAGGGCGCCGCGGATGCGGTCTGGCAGTTTAATAAAGGAATTATCGACAGCATTTACGACCTGGTCCCGGCTGTGAAGCCGCAGATCGCAATGTATGAGCAGTTTGGGATTGAAGGGTTAAAGGTATTTCAAAAGACGGTAGATTACTGCCATGAAAAAGACCTGGTTGTAATCGGGGATGTAAAACGCGGAGACATCGGCTCTACATCAGCGGCTTACGCGGCAGCGCATCTGGGCAGGGTGGCAGTCGCCGGCAACAGGTTTTCTGCGTTTGACGAAGATTTTGCAACAGTGAACCCTTACTTTGGAACCGACGGCGTCCAGCCGTTTTTGGATGTGTGCAAAGAAGAGAACAAGGGGATATTTATCCTTGTAAAAACATCCAATCCCTCCAGCGGGGAATTTCAAGACCAGCTGATCGACGGAAAGCCGCTCTATGAATACGTCGGGGAAAAAGTCGCGGCATGGGGCGCGCAGCACATGGGGGATACATACAGCTATGTCGGCGCCGTTGTCGGAGCAACCTACCCGCAGGTTGGCAGAATGATGCGCAAGGTTATGCCAAAAGCTTATATCCTCGTGCCGGGATACGGGGCGCAGGGCGGAAAAGGCGCGGATCTGGCGCCATATTTTAATGAAGACGGCTTAGGCGCAATCGTAAACTCATCCCGCGGCATTATAGCAGCTTACAAACAGGAGCAGTACGCGCGGTTTTCTGCGGAAAATTACGCAGATGCATCCAGGCAGGCAGTTCTGGATATGATCGAGGATCTCAGACAGGCATGGTAGCCGCCTGCTGCCCGGGCTCTGCGGCAGCCGCAGAGTCTGGAAAAACGGGTAAATTTAGTAATTGATTGCAGTGGAGACAGGAAGGGGATAGTGAAATGACCCGAAAATATAAAGAAGAAGCAGTGATCATCCGTCAGGAAGAGATCGCGCCGGATATATACAGTATGTGGCTGCACACGGATTATATTGCGCAGGAAGCGCTGCCGGGACAGTTTATCGGCGTCTATTGCCGGGACGGCAGCCGTCTTCTGCCGCGGCCGATCAGCCTTTGCGAGATCGACAGGGAAGACCAGGCCGTGCGGATCGTATACCGTGTGGCAGGAAAAGGAACGGATGAATTTTCCTATATGCGGACCGGAATGCCGTTATACGTTATCGGGCCGCTCGGCAACGGGTTCCCGCTGCAGCAGAAAAAAGCATTTCTGATCGGCGGCGGGATCGGGATTCCGCCGATGCTGCAGCTGGCCAAAGAGCTGTCATGCGAAAAAGAGATGATCCTGGGCTATCCGGACAAGCAGGTATTTTTAAGCGACCAGTTTGAATTATACGGCAAGGTACACATTGCAACAGAAAACGGTTCCGTCGGGATCAAAGGAAATGTCTTGGACGTCATCCGCGGAAAACAGCTGCAGGCAGACGTCATCTACGCCTGCGGGCCGATGCCGATGCTAAAGGCATTAAAAACATATGCAGCAGAACACGAAACAGAATGCTATATATCACTGGAAGAACATATGGCATGCGGCGTAGGCGCCTGCCTGGGCTGTGTCTGCAGGACCGTACACAAAGACAGCCATTCGCGGGTGCGCAATAAACGGATCTGCACCGAAGGTCCGGTTTTCGACGCAAGGGAGGTGGATATTTGATGAATACAAAAGTAAACATAGCCGGTATTACATTTAAAAATCCCATTCTGGCAGCATCCGGAACATTTGGCGCCGGGGAAGAGTACGCACAGTTTATAGACTTGAACCGTTTGGGCGGCATCGTTACAAAAGGCGTGTCAAACGTACCCTGGGAAGGAAATCCGACACCGCGTATCGCAGAGGTATACGGCGGCATGCTCAACGCCATCGGCCTGCAGAATCCAGGCATCGATACGATGATCAAAAGGGATATCCCATTTTTAAAACAGTATGATACAAGGATTATCGTCAACGTCTGCGGCAGATCCGTATTTGATTATCTGGATGTTGTAGAGCGCCTGAACGACCAGCCGGTGCATATGCTGGAGATCAATATTTCCTGCCCGAATGTAAAAGAAGGAGGCATTGCGTTCGGACAAGCGCCGAATATGGCGGCGCACATTACACGGGAAATCCGCAAAAAATCCACACATCCGATCATTATCAAGCTAAGCCCGAATGTAACCGATATTGCAGAAATGGCAAAAGCAGTGGAAGCGGCAGGAGCCGATGCGATTTCCCTGATTAATACACTGACAGGCATGAAGATTGACGTAAAATCACGCCGGTTTGCGCTTGCCAATAAGACAGGCGGCCTCTCAGGCCCAGCAGTGCATCCGGTGGCGGTACGCATGGTTTATGAGGCGTCGCACGCGGTTTCGATTCCGGTGATTGGGATGGGCGGCGTACGGAATGCGGAGGATGCGCTGGAGATGATGCTGGCGGGCGCTACGGCTGTGGCGGTAGGGACGGCGAATTTTGCGAATCCGACGGTGACGGTGGATATTGTGAATGAGATCCGGCAGTTTATGGTGGCGGAGGGGATTCAGGATATTCAGGAGATGATTGGGGCGGTGCGCGAATAAATGGATGGTGGCTGATGGGGGATGGTGGCTAAGCGGACGACTCTGCGGGCGGTGGCCAGGGGACGCGCCGGGAGACACACCTTGGGCGGACTGGGGCAAC
>CANOET010000300.1 GCA_947564835.1 uncultured Eubacterium sp.
GTCTTCTGATGCATGCCTTCCTGTTCTAACGTCTTCTGATGCATGCCTTCCTGTTTCTGTACGGATAAGACCTGCCGGGGGTTTTTGCTGCCTGGTTCCGGCTGCCTGCCTGTCTGTTCAAACAGCACGGTCTGCAGCTCGCCCAGGCGGTATCCTCCCATCTGCTGCAGATAAGTATAATAAATCCCCGCAAACCGTTCCCCGAGATGCCCAGGCGTACGCAGCGCTTCCCTGGAATACAGGCTCATGTCCGTATACTGCTCAAATTCCTCCAATGCGGCAAACAGCATCGTGCAGTACTCCCCAAACAGCTCCCTTTTCATCAGGAACATATTAAACGGATAAAACATGCTGCCCGCCATATATGTTTTCACAGCTTTGCGCAGCTTCGGATATCTTCTGCAAAGGATCTTTAAAAATAAATCCAGGTCTTCTCCATGCAGATGCGGCGCTTTTTTAAAATTTTCATAAACATTTTTGGCCCATGGCCGGACCGGAATGCCTTTTGCGATTAAAAAGTCATACTGTCCGGCCTTTTCCCGTATGGCCCGCTCATCCGGGCAGCATACCCTCCGAAGCAGCCCGCGCTCCATATACGGGAAAACCGCAGGCCCGCAGTCCGCACCGGGCAGATTCTCAGACGCAAAGGAAAAATACCGCCGGTAATGGCAGAAGCCGTACATATCCGCATTTTCATTTTTCCATGCCCAGTACTGCACCGTCAGCTCACAGTAAGATCTGTTTTTCCCGGAAATGTTTATGCCTGTATGATCTTTCAGCATCCCTTTCGGAACCGGCTGTTTCCAAAGAACGCTTCCGGCTGCCACATGATAAAACAACGGATGCCTGCATCTGGCCTGCCTGCTGTCCGGCGAATGCGCGACATAAATACAGATCGTTCTGTTTTCTCCGCCCGCTTGCAGGCACTTCAAATCACTGCGGTCTTGGATGCCGTATCTGCGCCTGTGCAGCTTTCTTACCATACATCCTGGAACCATACCTGCCGCCAAAGGCTTCACTACATATACCTCATTTCCGCGCAGGATCCCAAGCTGCAAAAACCCCTTTCGCCGCACCATGCATTCATGCAGCCGGTAGCGGTACCTGCGCCTGCCGTAAGCGCTGCGGTCTTCCCGGTATTCCAGCAAAGGCTCCTGTATGTTATAGCCCCGGCAGCCTGCCGCATACAGACGCATAAACAGCTCGTAATCTTCCACACGCAGCACTTTTTCCGATTCGCAATATCCCCCGGCACGCAGCAGCGCTTCCCGGCGGAACATCACTGTCGGATGGATAAACGGCGAAGTGTGCAGAAAATCCTCCTTCTGCGGAGCTTCCGCCATTTTACGCAGCCCCCAGACCCCATTCTCATCCGTCAGATACGCATTGCCTGCGGCAAACGCATACGCCGGATGTTCCTTAAGAAACGCCAGCTGCTTTTCAAACCGCTCCGGTACCGAAATATCATCCGCATCCATCCTCGCAAGAAACCGCCCGGACGCAAGCGACAGGCAGCGGTTCAGCGCCGCCGCAAGCCCGCGGTTTTGTCCGTTGCGGACCAGGCGGATTCTTGCGTCTTTTTTGCAAAATCCCTGCAGCCATTGATAAAACGCCTTTTCCGATCCGTCATCGCAGATAATCAGCTCAAAGTCCGTAAACGTCTGCCCCAATATCGAATCAATCGCACGCGCGGCTTGTATTTTCTTTTCATTGTATATTCCCATTAAAACGGATAGTTCCGGCATATGGCATATCCCCTGTCTGTTTCCATGCATTTCATACATGCAGGTGTATGTTCCTGCACTGACTTTCTGTCTGGCCCGTTCCTATTCTTGCTTCTGGAAGCTGCTTCCTGAATGGCCCGTTCCTGTTCTTGCTTCTGGAAGCTATTTCAATACTGCCGGAATCGCATATGACGGCAATTCATGCTCAATACTGCCGGAATCGCATATGACGGCAATTCATGCTTCCATATCCTGATAGATTCCCCTCATTTTCTGCAGCACGGCTTCCCGGCTGTATCCTTGTATCTTTCTCTGGTTGCGCTCACCGCACGCACGCCGCAGCTGCGGGTCTGCAAGCAGCCTCTCCAGCGTCTGCACCAGCTGTTTTGGATCCTCCGGGGAAAACCGCAGACGGATCTGCTCCCTGTCCCCCCGGCTCGCTCCGCCCGCTGCACTGCCCGCAGAACACGCAGCCAGCCCGCTGCCGCCATACATGTCCGAAATCAGCTCCCGATTTCCGCGGATATCTGAAACCACGCACGGAAGCCCCGCCGCCATGGCCTCCATCAGAGCCACCGGCATCCCTTCCCGCAAGGACGGAAAGACAAAGATATCCGCATGCGGATAAATCCGCTGTATATTCTCCTGATACCCCGGCAGACGGACCCGCCCGGCCACGCCCAGCCTGCCCGCATACCGCCGGAGTTCTTTTTTCAGACGCCCCTGCCCGCAGATCAGATAATACACATCCTTGCCGGAAAGCCCCGCCAGTGCCCGGATTGCCGCCTTATGGTTCTTTCCCCGGTTCAGCTCCCCGACAGACAAAAGCACCTTCGCGCCCGGCGGAATATGATACTTCCTATGAAAATACGCTGCCTCCTGCTTCTGTATTTCCCATCCGGCGAGACCTGCATCCTCTCGTCTCTGACTGGTAAAGCCTGCGCCTTTTCGCATCTGTATATGCCCCCATTGCAGCTGGTGCAAACAGCTGGTATCTATACCGACTCCCGGGATATGATATACGCTTCCCGCAGCCAGGTTTCCCGCAGCAAACCGGTAATCCTCCCGGTTCACCGTGATCAGCGCATCCGTCCAGTAGGAAAGCAGTTTTTCCACCGGATAGTACAGCAGCCAGTTTTTCACAGGCGCCCCTTTATAAAAATGAAATCCATGGGCTGTATAAACCACCCGGATCCCCCTGCCATGCGCAGCCAGCCTGGCCAGCGCCCCGCCGATCGGCGAATGGCAGTGTATCAGGCAAAAATCCTGCCGCCCGGTCACCCGCCACAGCTGCCAGAATGCGCGCATGCACTGCAAACCGCAGCCAATCCCCCTTGGACAGTCCCAGTGGTGGCGGACCGCATGCATCCCGCGCAGTTTTCTTTCCAGCTTCGCAAGCTGCATAGGGCCGCATGTATTCCCCTTTTTAAAATTGCACATCACATGCACTTCATACCCCATCTCCTGCAGCAGCCTGATATCCGGCAGCAGGAACTGGCTGACCATGGACGCGACAGATGTAACAACGAGCACTTTCTTTTTCCTTCCATCCCGGCTGCCATCCGACTTTCTCTTTTGGCCCCGCCGCCTTTTGTTATGCTTCATTGATAATCTCAGCCACAGATTTCATAATCTTTACATACAGCGCATAGCTGTCCGCATCTTTACACTTCCCGCCGTCCCGCTGCCCGGACGGTCCCCACAGGTCCAGCACCGCATCGGACGGATGCACCTCACCCCAGAGCAGCTCATCCGCGTCCGCCTCCAGCGCCCCGCAGATATTGACAAACGTCTCCAGGCTCATAATCCGCGTCCCGCGTTCGATATGCCCCAGAAACGACATGCTGATGCCGCACTTACGGGCCAGCTCATCCTGCGACCATCCTTTCACCTTCCTGACCTGGCGGATACGCATCCCGACCCTGCCATAATCCAGTTCCCTCATAATTTCCTCCATTCCGCATCCCGCCTGCCCCGCCATCCATCCAGACGAACCTACCGCATCCCTGCCCTGCCGGAACCTGCCGTGCGTGATCCAAGAAAAAACGATCTTTTTCATGCATAACATTTTATACAGAAATGTTATGCATTACACTCGTCGGCAAAGCTCCTGTAAAGCGCATAAAATCAGGAAAAACGGGAAATTTCAGGAAAACAGTTCAAAGCAGAACAAAACCTGGCTGGCAAAATAACAAGAAAAATGGGATTTAGCTATCCCGGAAATTTTTTCTTATTTCTTGTAGATTTTTTATAAATATCCGCTGCTTGTATAAGGAAAATATAGAAGTATTAGACAATTTTATTGTTTCTGTTGCAAAAAAACAGAAAATAAGATAGAATACTAAAAGATAACATTTCTGTATAAAAAGTTGCGTTTTAGAATTATATTTAAGATGAAACAGCGGCACCGTCCGGGGAGCGCCGCTGTTTATTTTTTAGGGACTTAAAAGCAATTTCTTACGCAAAAAATCGTTTCTAAGTTCCTAACCTGGATGAACCAGAAAAGAAACACTTTTGACATTGTGTTGTGTTTTTTGCTTCCCGATAGATCTTGATTGGCCAGAGGCTGTAACTAACCGGACGACCCTGCGGACTGTGGCCAGGGGACGCGCCCGCAGAGTCTGATTTTGGCAGGCCTTACAATACCTGAAATTCAGTTTTATGTAAAGCGGGTGAAAACCAGCCGGATGAGGGGGAAAGGGCCTGGCTTCCGGCGACGTTGGAAG
>CANOET010000301.1 GCA_947564835.1 uncultured Eubacterium sp.
CTCCTGTCTAAGTCTCCGTAAGCGCTGGATTTCACCTCCGCTAAAAACGCCCCTTACGTCCTTCCAAGGTGTGTCTCCCGGCGCGTCCCCTGGCCACCGCCCGCAGAGTCGTCCGGTTAGCCATCTCCCCGCCCGCAGAGTCGTCCGGTTAGCCATCTCCTCCGCCCACCGCCTGCAGAGTCGTCCGGTTAGCCACATCCCCTGGCCAAACAAACTCTTTCGGCTAGCCACATCCCCCGCCCAATCAAGATTTTCTCATTCACCCCTCACCCCAAAAAGCCCCCAACGCATCCGCACACTGCCTCTCCTCCAGCCTGCCGCTATCCAAAACCACATCATACGTCCCCAAATCATCCCATTTACGTGCCGTATTCGCATAGTAATAGGCCGCACGCTTCTTATCAAATCTGCGTCTGACCGCATCTGCCTGGGATGCCGGTATGCCATACTCCTGTATCATACGGTTCTTTTTTGCCTCTTCATCCGTACACCGGATAAACACACGGAGTACCCCGTCATATTCTTTCAAAGCCTCCGACGCGCAGTGTCCCAGGAAAACTGCCGGATGATTCGCAGCCAGCCGCCGGATCACAGCCTGTTCTGCTACATGGATATGCCCTTCGCCGGACAGCATATCCGTATTTCCGGCTGCTGCCTGCGACAGCATATAAAGGGAATACAAAACACTGTTGGTGGCAGTTTCTTCATAGCGTTCTATTTTCTCAACCGGAACCCCGTATTCCCGCGACACTTCCTCTAATATTTCCCGGCCGTAACATGGAATCCCGGCTTTTGCGGCCAGCAGGCGGCCGATTTGTGTGCCGCCGCTGCCATATTCCCTTTCAATGGTAACATATCTGAACTTCATATGATCTACTCCTTTCAGGAAGCCTCTTCAAATTGGCTGTTGTACAGCTCCGCATAAAAACCGCCCTTACGGATCAGTTCGTCATGGCTGCCACTTTCTAAAATATCCCCGTCCTTCATCACCAGGATCAGATCGGCATTTTTAATGGTGGAAAGACGATGCGCGATTACAAACGAGGTACGGTTTTCCATCAGCTGATCCATTGCCGTCTGAATCAGCTGCTCGGTGCGGGTATCTACTGAGGAGGTCGCTTCGTCCAGAATCAGCATCGGTTTGTCTGCAATCATTGCACGGGCAATTGTCAGCTGCTGTTTCTGCCCCTGGGATAAGCTGACCTGGTCGTTTAATATGGTGTCGTACCCTTTCGGCAGCGTACGGATAAAATGATCCAGGCCGACTGCCCGGCAGGCCTCCTTCATTTTTTCTTCACTGGCATTTTCGGCGCAGTAAATCAGATTTTCGCGTACTGTCCCTTCAAACAGCCAGGTATCCTGCAATACCATACAAAACTGCGCATGCACCGTTTCCCGCTTCATCTGGCTGACCGGAATCCCATCGATGCGGATCTCGCCGCCCTGGATCTCATGGAAGCGCATTAACAGATTAACCATTGTTGTCTTGCCTGCCCCTGTAGGGCCTACAATTGCAATTTTTTGTCCCGGCTGTGCCGCGGCGGAAAAATCATGGATGATCGTCCGGTCTGAATCTTCATAGCCAAACCAGTTGTGTGAAAACTCCACGCTGCCCCTGGCATGCTCCAGCGTTTCCAGCTTGCCGTCTTCTGCTTCCATTTCTTCCGCTTCCAGAAATTCAAACACACGCTCCCCGGCAGCGGCGGCTGACTGCAGGGACTGCACCGCCTGTGCGATCTGGGACACCCGGTTGTCGTGCGGTTGTAAAACCACATCGGCAGGCGGTTGATTTTTCGGGAAATATCACAGCGCATCTGCCTGGAAACGCGCTGCGTAACAGTCGCCATCATATATCCCTGGACCGCTGAAAGGAGATAGCTGCATACATACAGGCAGATCAAAAAACAGCCGATCCGCTTGATCTTATCCATATCCATCGAAGGCTTAACCAAACTTCTGACCGAATCCGGCAGCTGGTCAAACAGATCCGTCTGCAGCTTTGGAGCAGCTGCATCCCTGTCAGCATCTACTTGTTGTCCCGCCACAGCTGCATCCTTTTCTGTATCCGTATGCAAATCCGCAGTATCCGTATGCAAGTCCGTAGCATCTGTATGTAAGTCCGTAGCATCTGTATGTAAGCCCGCAGCATTCGTTGTATCGGCTCCTCCCATCAGTTCCATAACTGCCATTTGATCCGAGACGGATATCCGGACATCATCGATCCATAAATCCGTGCCGTTTGGAAAATTTCCTGCGATTTTGCCCAAAATTTCCTCCAGCCTTTCCATATCCGGCGCAATGCCCTCGGTAACCGTATCCGTCAGCACGGACAGCCGGTCCGGCCCGATCAGTGTAAATACGGTCCCCAACGCTGCGCAGATAATTGCAAGGATCAATACCGCCAAATATTTGCGGCAATAGCCAAGCAGCTTTTTCCAGGTGCCGACCAGGTTTTTTGATTGATCACTGTACTTTTTCCGCACCCCGTGGAACCAATCAGCGCAACCGTCTCGCCTTTTTTGGCCGTAAACGTAATATTGCGCAGCACATACTCTTCTGCATCCGGATAGCGGAACGACACATTTTGAAACTCGACCTCTCCCGCTTTTTCTTTCAGCCCATCTGCTTTTGTACCATCCGTAATCGAAGGCTCTGTGTCCAGCACCTCGAGGATACGCCTGGCAGATACGGATGCACGCGGCAGGATCATAAAGATCATTACCAGCATCATAAATGCCATAACAACCTGGATGGCATACTGGGAAAATACCATCATATCCGAAAACAGCCGGATTTTATCCGGCAAGCCCGCCTGCTGGATCAAGACTGCGCCGATCCAGTAAATCGCAAGGGAAAGGCCGCTCATCACAAGCTGGATACCCGGCATCATAAAAGACATCGTACGCTGTGCAAACAGGTTCGTCCCTGTCAGTGCCTCATTCGCCTGATCAAATTTCTGTTCCTGATACGGTTCTGCATTATACGCCCGTACCACCCGCAGCCCGGTCAGATTTTCACGCGTCACACGGTTCAAATCATCCGTCAGCACCTGCATTTTGCGAAACTTCGGCATTACCAGCACCATACTGGTCCCCACAATCACAAGCAGCACCAGCACTGCCGCCGCAGTCGTAAACGTCCACTGCCACTGCTTGCTGGAAATCTTGCAGACCGCCCACACCGCCATAATCGGCGCTTTGACAAGCAGCTGCATGCCCATAGCAATCAGCATCTGGATCTGCGTGATATCGTTCGTAGACCGGGTAATCAGGCTGGCAGTCGAAAAATGCCCGATTTCTTCCATAGAAAACGACTGCACCTGCCGGAACAATTTTCCGCGTAAAATCCCGCCGAACGTCACTGCAATTTTCGCGGCGCAGACCGTCGTTACCACAGACGCCGCCAGGCTGCCAAGCGCACAAAGCAGCATTTTCGCACCTGCCAGTACAATTTCGCTCATCCTGCTGCCCGGCGTCTGCACCAGCGAGGTAATCTGCGCCATATATTCCGGCATGGTCAGATCCAGCCATACCTGCAGCACGATAAAAACGCAGGAAACAACCGCCAACGTCCATTCCTCTTTTCTGAGATTTTTAAACAGTTTTAACATATGCGTACCACTCCTTTACCTGCCTGGCCTCATTTATCTAACCGATATCTAACCCGATTAGATATTAGCATAAAATTTAGCATAAAGAATTTTCTAAAAACGAAAATCGTGCGGCTCCATCACACACCGAAGCTCCTTTGCCGTCTCGATAAAATCCAGCAGGCGCTCTTCTCCGACCGCGTCAATGGCAAGGCCGATCTGCCGGTAAAGCACATCCTGCATTTCCTGAACCAACTGTTCCCCGCAAGCGGTCAGCCGGACAATCGTCCTGCGCGCATCCACGATGCCGCGTTCTTTTGTAACCAGCCCTTTTGCGTCCATTTTTTTGATTAAAACAGCCACCCTTGCCGTGCTGATCTGCAGTAAATCGCTGATCTTCCCCGCAGTCAGGGCGCCGTCTGCTTCATACAGCAGGCACAGGACCGCGCCGATACCTGCCCGGGTTTCGTCCATGCACTTGAAAAATGTGTCTGGATATGCCTCACGCATTTTTGCAAGTACCAGTTCAATTTGTGCTTTTCCAGCCATGACGGCGCCTCCTTTTTATGCTAACTGGGTTAGATTATACAGCTGGCGCGGTACGGGGTCAATAAAAAAAGTATGAAGAAATCATAAAACTTTGTATTTCCAAGCCCTTGTACCATACTCCCCTTTATGTTATAATCATACAAAATTTTAGAAAAAAGCCTGCTGCCCGGTTTTGAAAAGAAGTTTTATGTACCAGGCACACTTTTAGAAAAAAGCCTGCTGCCCGGCTTTGGAAAAGAGGTTTTATGTACAGGCACACTTTTAGAAAAAAGCCTGCTGCCCGGCTTTGGAAAAGAGGTTTTATG